>JAFGNC010000591.1 GCA_016927175.1 Gammaproteobacteria bacterium
ACGCGCGAAGCCGGGTTCACGGCCCACCTCGTGAAGCCGGTCGCCATCGACGCGATCACGAGACTGATCGAGCGCGCCGCGGGCTGACGGCGGCGCCGAGCGCCGCACGCACTGACGGTGCCGCCGCGCGCCGTCAGCGCACGCTCAACGGATCGCAGGATTCCAGCATCAGGATCGGGATTCCGCTCCACAGCGTCGCCACCAGAAAGAGCCCGGCGTGCAGCAGCGCGCCGTACGCCAGGAAGGCCGAGCGGACGTGCAGCACGTTCTGCTCGTCTTCCATCTCGCTCAACAGCCGCTGCCACGCTCTGAACGACCAGATGCCGGATGCGGCGATGGTGCCGGCGACGACCACGGTCAGCGCGCCGAGCAGGACACGCAGCAGATCCACGCCGCCGACGTCGTCGAGGCCGGCGGCACAGCCGGCGCCCTGCAGCGAGTACATCGCGACGAAATCGATCATCCACAACACGGGCGCGATCAGAAAGCCTGCCGCGTTCGCCGGAAAGCGGTGCTTGCGCGCGATGAACTCGCGACCGGTGTCGTCGACCGTCGTGCGGATCTCGTCGTCGATGCGAGCATCACCCTGCATGGCGTCTCCTGGAGACCCCTCTCACGACGGTGCTCCTGTCAGATAGATGACGGCGAGCACGATCGCTCCCTGCGCCGCCGCATAGAACGTCAGCAGCGCCGCGACGCGGGCGGCCAGCGTGCGCTCGGGATCGACGCCGCGTGCCGCGATTCTCGCGAGGGCGAACAGGGTCGCCCCGAGCGCGGCGGCCGCGTGGACCGCGTGAAACACGAGCATCGCGAATACGACCGCGCCGTATGCGTGCACGTCGATGCGGAAAGGCAGGCTTCCGATCACGGCATCCTCGGCAAGCAGCATCAGCACGAGCGCAACCGCCGCGGCCGCGAGCGCGACCGCCGCGAGCGCCCTTCGGCCCCGCCCGACCGCCCGCGTCGTCAGCCACGCCGCCGGCAGCGACAGCGCGAGCAGCAGCGCCGTCGTGACGACCGGCGCGCCGACGGAGGGTGCCGAGCCGAGCGGCGGCCAGAGCTCCGCGGCCGTCCACAGATAGAAGTAGCTGTAGACGAGCGACAGGAATATGGACAGATCGACGAACAGGAAAACGACCGCGCCGAGCCACCCGGCGGAGCGCCGGTCGCCGAGCTCGATCGGCAGCGTCAGGCCGCGGCCGGCGTCCTTTGTCGGCTTTTCCGGCGCCGGCGCCCACCACCACGCGAGCAGCACGGCCAGCAGCGCGGCAGCTCCGGCGGCGGTCACCGCATAGGCGGAGACCAGCAGACCGACGAACATCGCGCCCGTCGCGATCGCCGCGAGCACCGGCACGAACGTCGGATGCGGCAGGCGAATCACGTATTCGGGCGCACCGCCGACGACCGTCGTGACCATCGACTCGCGTTTGCCCTCGGGCGCCGTGCCGAGATACTCCTCCGCGTTCTGGATGCGCCGCGGCAGGTCCGGCTCGTCCCACAGCGGATGGCGGCTGCGCACGGGCGGAATGCTGCGCAGGTTGTACGGCGGGACCGGGGAGCGGCTGCCCCACTCGAGCCCGTCGGCCTCCCATGGATTCGTGCCCGCGTCGCGCCCGCGGAAGACGCTGAACGCGACGTTGGCCAGGAACACGAGCACGGCGGCACCGACGACATATGCGCCGAGAGTCGAAGTCAGGTTCAGCCCGTCCCAGCCGATGCCTTCCGGATACGTGTAGACGCGCCGCGGCATGCCGAGGAGCCCCGTCAGATGCATCGGCAGGAACGACACGTTGAAGCCGACGAACATCAGCCAGAAGCTCAGCTTGCCGAGCGGTTCGGCCAGCATGCGCCCGGTCGCTCTCGGCAGGTAGTAATGGAAGGCGGCGAACAGCGGGAACACCATGCCGCCGATCAGCACGTAGTGGAAATGCGCCACGACGAAGTACGTGTCGTGCACCTGCCAGTCGAACGGCACCATCGCGACCATGACTCCGGTCAGGCCCCCGATCACGAAGATCAGGATGAAACCGATGATGAACAGCAGCGGCGTCTGCAGCCGCGGCCGGCCGTTCCACAGCGTCGCGATCCATGCGAACACCTGGATGCCGCTCGGGATCGCGACGGCGAGACTCGCGCCGGCGAAGAACGACAGCGCGAGCCGCGGGATGCCGGTCGCGTACATGTGGTGCACCCACAGCCCGAAGCTCAGGAAGGCCGTGCCGATCACCGCCAGCACCACCAGGTGGTACGCGACCAGCGGGCTCCTCGCGAAGGACGGCAGCATCGCGCTGACGAGGCCCGCCGCGGGCAGAAAGATGATGTAGACCTCGGGGTGCCCGAAGATCCAGAACAGGTGCTGCCACAGCAGCGGGTCGCCGCCGCGGGCGACGTCGTAGAACGGCAGACCGAAGGTCCGCTCCACCTCGAGCAGGATGCTGCCGAGCACGAGCGGCGGAAAGCCGAACACGATCATGAACGACACCGCGAGCATGTACCAGGCGAAGATCGGCATCCGGTCGAGCGACATGCCGGGCGCGCGCATCTTCAGGATCGTCACGATCAGCTCGATCGCGCCGGTGATGCTGGCGATCTCGACGAACGTCACGCCGAGCAGCCAGAAGTCCTGGCTCTTGTCGGGCGAGAACTCGATCGACGTCAGCGGCACGTACATGAACCAGCCGCCGTCGGGCACCGAGCCGACGATGAAACTCGAATAGATCAGGATGCCGCCCAGCAGGAAACACCCGTAGCCGTAGGCGCCGAGGCGCGGGAACGCCATGTCGTGCGCGCCCACCATGGCGGGGATCAGGTAGACGCCGAAGGCTTCCATGATCGGCACGGCGAAAAGGAACATCATCGTCGTGCCGTGCATCGTGAACAGCTGGTCGTAAAGCTCTGCGCTCAGGAAGCCGTTCTCCGGCACCAGCAGCTGCGTGCGCATCAGCAGCGCCAGCACGCCGCCGATCAGAAAGAAAAAGAAGCCGGTGACGATGAAGCGCCGCCCGACGATCGAATTGTTGACGGCGCAGACGCGGCGTATCCCCTTCGGCGGCGCCCAGACGCGGTCGAAGCGATCCTCGAACCGGTCGACGGCGTCGTCGCGCCGCGGGCGCGGCATCGGGCCTGCGACGGTCTCGCTCATTCGAGACTCTCCAGGTACGCGGCGATCGCATCCCTCTGCTGTCGATCGAGGTCGGCAAAGTCCGGCATCCGGTTGCCGGGCTTCAGGGCGCCGTTGTGAGCGATCCACAGCGCCAGATTGTCCCGCGTCGTGTCGAGCAGCCCGGCGCCGATCGTCAGCCGGCCGCCGACGTGCGTCAGGTCGGGCCCGACCCGCCCCCACGCGCGCGTGCCGCGCACGGCATGGCACAACGCGCATCCGGCCGCGGCGAACAGCTCGCCGCCGCGTCGCGCCAGCTCGTCCTCGGGCTCGGCGGCCGGTCGCCGCTGCGCGTCCGCCCATGCCGCGAACTCCTCCGGCGGCACGGCCACTGCGACGAGCGCCATCTTGGCATGGCCGAGACCGCAGAACTCCGCGCACTGGCCGCGCAGGATGCCGGCGCTATCCGCCTCGACGACGAGTCGGTTCGTCCTGCCGGGGATCAGGTCGAGCTTTCCGGCGAGCCTCGGCAGCCACAGGCTGTGTATCACGTCGGCGGAGGTCAGGATCAGCTCGATCTGGCGACCGACCGGAAGGTACAGCTCGTTCGCGGTCGTGAAGCCTCCGGCCGGCGTGCCGTCGTCGTACTCGATGTCCCACCACCACTGGTGAGCCCGGACCCGGATCGTCAGCGCTTCCGGCGCGCGCTCGTCGCTGACGCTCGCGCCGACGATGACGCCGAAAGGCAGCAGGATCGACAGCACGACGACGGGCAGCACGATGCCGCCGCCGAGGATCATCCGCTCCGGATCGACCGTCCGGCGACGGTCGGGATGGCTGAACACCGCGTACAGCAGCGCCGTCAGCACCAGCACGAACACGGCGACGCCGACACCGAACATCCACCACCACAGCGCGGCGATCTCCCGCGCGACCGGTCCGAGCGGGGACAGAGCGGATTGAATGCCCTCGCAGCCGCACAGCCCGAGGGTCAGCAGTGCAATCGCGCCCCGCGCCACGGCTAGCGTGGGTCGGACTGCGGCTCGGCCCCGCCACCGGCGAAGCGATCCGAAGGATCCGCCTCGAAGCCTTTGCGCGCGGCGTAATCCTCGATCTCGTTCAGCGACTCGACGTACGCGACGAGCTCCCAGATCGTGCGCTGCGGCAGCATCGAGCTCCACGCCGGCATGCCGTCGGCACGACCGTGCAGGATGCTGAGGTAGATCTGTGCGGGATCGCCGCCGTGGATCCACTTCTCGTCGCTGAGCGGCGGACCCATGCCGCCGCCGCCGAGCGGCGCATGGCAGCCGCTGCAGTTGAAAGCCGCGAAGTGCCGCTCTCCGGCCGCGACCGCGTCGGGATCGCCCGCATACGGATTCTGGATGTTCGGATCGATGCGCGCGACGCCGGGGAACAGAGTCACCGCGGGGATGTAAGCCGCGCGGTCGCCCTCGGCCGGCAGCCTGCCTTCCGGCTGCGCACCTTCGAACGCCGCCGCGTCCCCCGCGCGAAAGGTGCCGAGTGCGATGTCGGTCTGCCCCTGCCCCGCGCCCCGTCGCGCCGCGTCGTCCGGCGCATCGCCGTCCTGCCGACTCCCGGCGGAGCGGGATTCGGCATCGCTCGATCTCTGTATGGAGCCGAGCGGGTTCCTGCGGGGCTCGTCGCCGGAGTCGCAGCCTGCCGCGGCCGCGAGCGCCGCCGCTGCCGCCGGCAGGAGCCAGCGCATTCCTCGAACGGACGTCTCGCTCCCGTTGCGCTCGAATATTCGCCTCGACATGTCACTGACCCTCGCTGACGTCGTCATGAGCGACCCGGAGGGGCTCCGCTCCTTCCGCGGCGCGGCCGTCCCGCGGCTCGACGAGCGGCACGCCGTATCGCTCGAGCGTTGCGACGACGTCGTCGCGGCGGCTCTCGAGGACCGCTTCGATCTCGTCGCGCAACGCCGTGTCGCCGCGGCGCACGCCCATCGCAATCGAGAACTCGAAAGGCAGCGGCGCGAACGCCGCGCCGTCCTTGATCGGCTGCACCTCGAGCGGCACGTCCGAGCGCTGCGCGAACCACCCGGCGAGCGGCCCCCACGCAGTTGCGACGTCGACCTCGCCGTTCGCGACGGCTTCGATCAGCCGCGCCGGCGGGTTCGGATCGCGGTAATCGCCGTAGATCATGTAGCCGACGACGTTGTCGACGATGCCGAGCCGCCCGAGCGCATGGACCGGCGGCGGGTTCGCGCCGTCATCGCCCGTCAGGTGAACGCCGATCCGCAGCTTGCGGAGCCGCGGATCCCCCAGCGAACGAAGATCGAGCTGCTCCGCGGCCGGATAGACGAACACATAGGACGAGCGGTAGTACGGCCGCGTCGTCTCGACCAGCTCGTAGTCCGCGGGCACGCCGATGACGAGATCGCATTCGCCGGCATCGAGCGTGTTGCGGATGAAGCCGCGCCGCTGCGCCCACCACGTATACGAGAGCTCAGCGCCGAGCTCGTCCGCGATCAGCTCGGCAAGCGCATTCTCGAACCCCTCGCCCGCGCGGTTCGAGAACGGCAGGTTGTTCGGATCGGAGCAGACGCGGAGCTGCCTTTCAGCCGCCGTCGGGGTCAGCGGGAAGGCGAGCAGCACGGCCGCCGCGGCGGCAGCGGGCGCGATGGAGCGCGCGAGTCGCGCCGCCCATGTCCGCCGGCGGCCGTGACCTCTGCGCACGGCGGCGAAGCCCGCCGCGGTCGCGCGCGGCGCAGGCCGAAGGTCACGCGCCATCGCCCGCCTCCTGCTGCGCTGCGGGCCGAGCGTCCGGAGCGGCCTGCCGCCCCTGTTGTTCCTGCTGCTGCGCCGGCGGCTGCTGCGGTTGCTGTGCCGGCTGCTGCGGTTGCTGTGCCGGCGGCTGCGATTGCTGTGCCGGCGGCTGCGGTTGCTGGGCCGGCGGCTGCGTTCGCTGCTGCCCCTGCCGGGGCGTCTGCGACGCCGCCGCCTCTTCCGGCAGCGCGAACACGTACAGCGTTCCTCCCGCTGCCGTGTGCTCGGGCAGATCCTGCATCGCGCCGACGAAGCCGAGCGCGCCGAAGGGCACGTCCGTATCGAGATCGCCCGACACGACCGCGCCGGACCAGCCGCCCACGCCGGACATGATGGCGACATACTGACGCCCGTCCGGTCCCTGATAAGTGACCGGCTGGCCGATGATTCCGGAGTCGACCCGGAACTGCCACAGGACATCGCCGCTGCGCGCGTCGACCGCCTTGAACCAGCGGTCCATCGTGCCGTAGAACGCCACGTCGCCGGCGGTCGCCACGGTGCCGCTCCAGACGGGGAAGTTCTCGCGAATGACCCAGGCCTTGCGGCGCTCGACCGGATCCCACGCCATGAACTCACCGCGGTAGCCGCCGGGGCCCGCGTACATCTGCACCTCGGCGCCGACGAAAGGCGTGCCGGCGATGTAGCTCGTCTCGACGACGCGCATGTCCATGCACAGATGCTGATGCGGCACGTACATCAGGCCGGTGCGCGGCGAATATGCGGACGGCTGCCAGTCCTTCGCCCCGGGCGCGGCGGGGCAGATCTCGCGCGTGATCTCGCCTTCGCGCGGCACCTTGTCGCGATTCTCGATCGGCCTGCCGGTCTCGAGATCGACGCCGTTCGTGACGGTGATGTACTCGTACGGATCCGCGGACAGGACTTCGCCGGTCTCGCGATCGAGCACATACATGTAGCCGTTTCGCTCCGGACGCACGAGAACCTGGCGCTCCTCGCCGTCGATCTCGAGATCGAGCAGCAGGACCTCGTTGATGCCGTCGTAATCGAACAGGTCGTGCGGCCCCCACTGATACGCCCATCTGGCCATACCGTCGTCGGGATCGCGCGCGAAGATGCTCGCGGTCCACTTGTTGTCGCCGAGCCGCTGGTTGTGATTCCACGGGCCCGGGTTCGCGGTGCCGTGATAGATCAGGTCGAGCTCGGGGTCGTAGGAAATCCAGCCCCACACGGTGCCGCCGCCGATCTGCCACCTGCCGGGCGGCCAGGTCGTGACGCCGAGATCGGGCTCCGCATCGGCAGGATAGAACGGCTCGAAGTCCTCGCCGATCCGTACGTCCTCGTCGGGACCGGTCGAGTACGCGCGCCAGGCGATCTCGCCCGTCTCCGCGTCGAGCGCGGTCAGCCAGCCGCGCACACCCATCTCGCCGCCGCTGTTGCCGACGAGGACTTTGCCCTTCACGACGAGCGGCGCCATCGTCATCGTCTCGCCGACGCTGATGTCGCCGAGCTTCGACTTCCAGACCTCCTCGCCGGTCTCGGCATCGACGGCCACGGTATGGTTGTCGAGCGTGTTGTAGATGATCTTGCCGTCGTAGTACGCGGCGCCTCTGTTCACGACGTCGCAGCAGGCGACGCCCTGCGCGGCGCGCTCCGGGCCCGGTTCGTACGACCAGCGCAGCGATCCGTCCGTGACGTCGAGCGCGTACAGGATGTTCGGGAACGAGGAGACCACGTACAGCGTCTCCCCGACGATCAGCGGCGCGGCCTCCTGTCCGCCGGTCGTGCCGACCGAGAAGGTCCATGCCACCTGCAGAGCGTCGACGTTCTCCGTATTGATCCGGTCGAGCCCGCTGTAGCGCGTCGATGCGTAGTTCTTGGCCGGCATGACCCATTGCGAGTCGTCCTGCGACAGCTCGATCAGCTCTTCGGCGGAAAATGCCTGCGAGCCGGAGAGCAGCAGCGCGCTCCCGGTCAGAAGCACCGTGCACGTTCCGGAGAGCGCGCGCCGGGAATGAATTGCGACGCTGCCCCGCCGCGGGAGCTCGTTTCGATAGGGATCGAACACGTTGTCCTCCTCCATTGGCTCGTCGCCGGCGAGCCCGAGGACGAGCAAGTTGCATGCCACGCGCCGCGCGCAGCCCGGCAGGAAATTTGCAGGCTCCGAGGACCGTGGTCCCAGCCGGACGAGGAGCTCAATGAGAACCGGGAACGGATCCGCTCGAGTGCGCGTGATCGGTGCGGCGTTCGCGGCGCTTGCGGCCGCAAGCGTCGGCGCCAGCGACCCGGAGCGCGGGCAACGGAAGTCGGTCGCATGCGTCGCCTGCCACGGGCCCGTCGGTATCTCGCCGAACCCCACGTTTCCGCACATCGCGGGGCAGCACGCGACATACCTGCAGATGCAGCTCGACAACTTCCGATCCGGCGAGCGCTATCACCCGTTGATGACGCCGATCGCGCAGACGCTGACGGATCAGGACATTGCCGATCTCGCGATGTACTACAGCAGCATCGGGCCGCTCGCGGAGGCGCAGCGGTGAGCTTCGGGCATTGGAAGATTGCGGAGCGGGTTCAATTTCTGGGCCGCTCGTCGAAGCGCGATTTGCGGAGACTGCTCGCTGCGGCAGTACCGGTCGTCTCGATCACCGTGCCGGGCGGCGCGGGCGCCCAGCCGCCGCAACCGCCGCCGCAGCAGCAACCGCCGCAGCAACAACAACCGCGGCCGCAACAACAACCGCCGCAGGAACAACAACCGCCGCAGCAACAACAACCGCCACCGCAGCAACAACCGCCACCGCAACAACCGCCGCAGCAGCAACCTTCCCGGAACGCGCAGCAGCCGCAGCCGTCCGCCGGCGAGACGGGCGGCTGCGGGGCTCTGCCGGGTCATGACGAGCTGGCGAGCGCGCTGCGTGACGCGATCGCTCCGGGAGACCCGAGCGTCAACGGCGGACTCGGTAATCACGCGTGGGCCGTTACCGTCGACCGCAGCGGCACGATCTGCGCGATCGCCCGGTCCGGGCCCGACCCCGGCGCGCAATGGCCGGGAAGCCGCGCGATCGCCGCCGGAAAGGCATTCACGGCCAACGCTTACAGCCTGCCGGGCTTCGCGATGTCGACGGCGAACCTGTATTGGCCGGCGCAGCCGGGCAACAGCCTGTTCGGCATGGCGGCGGCAAACCCGATGAACCCGCTGGCCCTCCACAGCGGCGACGCGAGCGCGTGGGGTACGCCGGGTGACGGGCTCGTCGGCCGGCGCATCGGCGGCACGATCGTGTTCGGCGGCGGGCTCGCGCTTTATTCCGCCGAGGGCGCGCTGCTCGGCGGGCTGGGCATCAGCGGCGACGAGTCCTGCACCGATCACATCGTGGCCTGGAAGGTGCGCCATCGGCTGAATCTCGACAACGTGCCGAAAGGCGTCGCGCCGGACGGCAGCGACAACGTCGTGCACGACGTCACCACCGACCCGGCGAGCGGCCAGGACAGGAGCCCGAGCGGCTACGGCCACCCGACGTGCAGCGCCGCGGCGCGCCGCATCGCGCAGCAGCTGCCTCAGGAGGCTCCGACGGGCCCTGAAGCGCCCGCGAATACCGGTCGTTGATGCAGATCCCGATTGCCCTGACGGTCGTCGCCGCGACCGTTCTGGTCGTCGGTCTCTTCTCGCAGGCGCTGAAGAGGACGCCATTGCAGGAGCCGCTGCTCGGCGTCGCCGTCGGCATCGCGGTGGGCCCTCACGGCATCGGCTGGCTCGACGTCTCGGCCTGGGGGAACCCGCACGAGCTGCTCGAGCAGACCGCGCACGTGACGCTCGCGATCGGGCTGATGGCGGTCGCGCTGCGGATCTCCTCTGACGATCTGCGCCGCTACGCGAGGCCGGCCGCGTGGCTGCTGACGCTCGGCATGCTCGGCATGTGGCTCACGTCGTCGCTGGCCGCCGGTTGGCTGCTGGACCTGCCGCCCTCGGGCGCGCTGCTGCTCGGTGCGGTGCTGACACCGACCGATCCCGTCGTCGCGAGCACGATAGTGACCGGGAAATTCGCGCATCAGCACCTGCCGCGCAGAATCCGCAGCTTCCTGTCGCTCGAATCCGGCGCGAACGACGGGCTGGCCTATCTGTTCGTCCTGCTGCCGATCCTGCTGATCGGCGGGGTCGATTCGCCGCCGCGGGACTGGCTCGTTCAGGCGCTGTTGCGCGGCGTCGTCGTCGCGGCGCTGCTCGGCGCCGCGATCGGCTTCGGCGCCGGCAAGATCCTGCACCGCGCCCACAAAGGCGGGCTGATCGAGAGCTACTCGTTCCTGACCTTTACGACGACGCTGTCGCTCTTCACGCTGGGCGCGGCCAGTCTGCTCCGCGCGGACGCGCTGATCTCGGTATTCGTCGCGGGGCTGACCTTCAACCTGTCGACCGACACCGGAGAACGCCACGAGGAGGAGCGAATCCAGGAGTCGATGAGCAAGCTTTTCACGCTGCCGATGTTCGTGCTGTTCGGCCTGGCCGCACCGCTCGACGACTGGGCGAGGCTCGGCGCTCCGCTCGCGGCGCTCGCCGCGGCGGTGCTGCTGCTGCGCCGCCTGCCCGTCGTCGGCCTGCTCTACCCGGCCCTGCGCCGCGACTATGCCGGCAGCGACATCGCGTTCATCGGTTGGTTCGGTCCCCTCGGGATCGCCGCCGTCTACTACTCGACCTACGCGGTGAACGAGACGGGACAGACTTCGCTCTGGACCGCCGCGAGCGCCGTCATCGCCGCGTCGATCCTGGCGCATGGGGTCACGGCCGCCCCGCTGACGCGGCTGTACTCGCGCCGCAATCGCGCGTGACGCGCCGGGTGCCGCCGCGGCCGGAGGGCTCCGACGCCACCGTTTCAGTGCCCCTGCGCGCCCGACCGGGTCTCCGCGCCGCCCGGCACCCGCAACGGCTCGCGGCGCGCTCCGCCGCGCGGCACGACGACGGTGAAGCAGGAGCCTTCACCGGGCCTCGAGGACGCTTCGACCCGGCAGCCGAGCGCGTCGGCCAGCCGTCGCGCGAACGCGAGGCCGAGACCGGAGCCGCCGCCGGGCGGCGGCAGCGCCGCGCCGTCGGGCGCGTCGAACAGCGTCTGCAGGCGCTCGCTGTCGATGCCGACGCCGGTGTCGACGATATCGATCCGCACCGACGACGGGCCCGGCACGCTCTGCACGCGTACGTAACCGGACGGCGTATACCGCACCGCATTGGCCATCAGATTCTGCAGCAGCTCGCGCAGCAGAACCGGATCCGTGCGGACGTGGTCCCGGGTATCCTCGATCCGCAGCTCGAGCCCCTTGTTCCGGGCGATCGGCTCCAGCTCGCGGCCGAGCGCCAGCAGGATGTCCCCGACCGCGCAGTTCTGCTCCGCCGAGGCGATCGGCCCGCCGTCGCCGAGGCGGACGACCGTGTCCAGCAGGGATTTGACCGAGCCGACGATCTCGCTGATCGTCCGAGCCGCCCGTGGCGCTCTATCCGCCATGGAATCACAAATGAATTGAATAGATTGAAGCGACTGTCTCACGTCGTGGTTGAAGAGTGAGAACAGGTCGAGCTGCTGCCGCAGCGTTGCGATTTCCTCGCCGGACGGCGCGCCGCGGTTGCCCTCCGACGCGTGCACGGCGGCGACGAAGCGGTCCGGCTCGTCCGGCGCGCTCTGCCAGCAGAGACGCGCCGGGAACCGGCTGCCGTCGCGGTGCCGCGCCGTAGTCGCTGCCCGGCGGACGTCGGCGTCGGGCGCCGTTCGCGGTGCAGAGCTCTCGAGCGGCGGGAACTCCGGGAGGAGCGCGGCGACTGCGCGCCCGCGCAGCTCCTCGCGGCGATATCCGAAGACGGCTTCGGCGGCACGATTGGCATGGACGATGGCGCCGTCTCGCCCGATGACGAGTATCGGTTCCGGAGCCCAGTCGATCGACGGCAAGGTGTGACTCGTTGACATCGACTTCTACTCCGCGTTTTTGCCCACAACGGATGGTGGCCGAGAAAAGTAGAGGCGCTAACAAATCTTAGCGGGGTTTTCGCCGCCTGGGAAGGCGGCGAAGATCGCTGGCGCGCCTTCGCCGATCGCGACGATGGCGTCGGCAATGACCACCAGCGAAGTTGCCCGGCGCTGCCGCAATACGTCTGGTAATTCGCCCTCCGCGCCTTACAATCACGCGCATGAAAAAATTGCTTTTGATCGTCGCGCTTCTCGTTTTCGCCGCCGTCGGCGTCTGGGTCTGGGCCGGCCGCGCCGAAGGCCCC
>JAFGNC010000592.1 GCA_016927175.1 Gammaproteobacteria bacterium
CCGACGCGCTCAACGCGCAAATCGCCGCGGAGCTGAAGCGGCGGGCCGGGGATCGCGACCGCCAGCGCGACGCGCGCGACGCGGTGCCGGCGGAGCCCCCCGGGCAGGACGCCGCCGGAACCGGCGTCGATGGCCCGCAGTGGTACCGCGGATCCGTTTACTGCAAGCCGCTGCTCGAGGAGCCGGTTCTGGACGCTTCGCTCGCGGCCCTCGGCGCGGGCCGCGTCATCGTCGGCCATACCCCGACCGACGACAGACGGGTGCGAGAGCTGTACGGCGGCAAGCTGATCATGCTCGATACGGGGATGCTGACGGAGTACTACGCGGGCCGACCTGCGGCGTTACTGATCGACCGCGGAGATCTGCGCGTCCAGTACGTCGCGCCGCGCGAACGGCGGCCTCCGGAGCACGGGCGGCCGGAAGCCTACGGCCTGACGCGGCTCCAGCTGCTGACGGCGCTGGCGGAGGGCGACGTCGCGCGCGATCGAGCCGTGCGCGACGGAGCCGACGGCGAGCGCCGCGTGACGTTGAGCCATGGCGGCCGGATGCTCGAGGCGATCTTCGTGCAGGCAGGGCGAGCCGGCGCGGCAGAGGAGGAGCTCGCCGCGTTCGCCGTCGATCAGTTGCTGCGCTTCGACCTCGTCCCGCCGACGGTTGCGCGCGCGCTCGGCTCGCGCGACGGAGCGTTGCAGCTGGTTTATCCGGATGCCGTCAGCGAGGCGCAGCGCAGGCAGGATGCCATCGCGCTGGCCGACTGGTGCGCTCTGGAGCCGCAGCTGCAGCTGCTTGCTGCGTTCGACCTGCTCGTCGCCAACAGGGCTCGCGAAGCGGATGACGTCCTGTTCAGGCCGCGCTACCCGGAGCTGAAAGCGATCGACCACGAGCGCGCCTTTGCCGGATCGCGGCGCCTGCCGCCCCGGCTCGACGACGCGGCGGTCGCGGTGCCGCCGCCGGCGCTCGCGTCGCTCGAGGGCTTGACGCAGGGCTCGCTCGAGCGCGCGGCCGGACGCTGGCTGAGCGAACGGGACATCGCTGCCGTGCTCGCGAGACGGGATGCGCTGCTGGACCGCCTCGACGGCCGGTGACGCAACGGCGACGCCGCGCTGGCGCATGGTGACGACAGGGACGTCAGGGGTCAGGCGCGGTCGAAGCGGCCGGCCTGAAGGAACCGGACGACCTGCTCGGCGACGGGCCGCGACCACAGCATCGACATGTGGGTGCAGTGCAGCACGACGTGATCGGTCGCGCCGGCGAGGCGCGTCTCCTCGACCGCGACGGTGCCGTCGTTCGGCGAAGCGAGCCCCCCGAGCAGCCTGCCCATGCCGAGCGGCACGTCCCCGGCGATGATGCCGAGCTCGCGCATGCCGTTCCAGGGATCGCAGCCGCCGCAGGCCAGCAGATCGTGAACGCAGCGCCCGACGATGCGCCGGCCGAGCGGGTGCGCGTCGAGCAGCCGGCCGGGTCGGCTGCCGTTCAGCGGCGAGCCGAGGCAGACGATGCGCCCGCCGCGACCGACGCCGTGCCGTTCGAAGAGCCGGACGATCAGTGCACCGCCGAGGCTGTGGCCGACAAAGTGCACCGGATCCTGCGGAAGCTGCTCGGCGAACGCGGCGAGCCGGTCGGCATTTTCGTCGAGCCCGCAACCGACGGTCGGATAGACGAAACCGGTCGTGCGGTAGCCCGCCGCCTCGAGGCGGCGGCGCAGCAGCCACGTCTCCCAGCCGGGCATCCACAGCCCGTGGACGAGCACGGCAGTGCCTTTGGCCTCCACCGCGGCCTCCGGCGCGGGCGCCGGCGTGCGGTCGTCCGCCGCGCGCGCGGAGCTTCGACGGCCTGCTACGTGCGCAGCCGTTCCAGCGCTTCTCGATTCGTCCATGATGAGACCGTTGCGATGGCATCCTCCAGAGCGAGCCAGCGGCAATCGGCGTGCTCGCGGGGGTTCAACGCCACGGGGCGGCGCTCGGGGAGCTCGAGGTACCACAGGTGCTCGACATTGTACGCGACGCCCGGAGCGTACCTGGCGCGCCACTCGGGCAGGATCGCGAAGCGCCGGGAGACGCCGGCGTCGCGAAGCCCGTCGGCATCGAGCCCCGTCTCCTCGCGCAGCTCGCGCGCCGCCGCTTCAGCGGCACTCTCACCCCATTGCAGGCTGCCGGTCACGGACTGCCAGAAGCCGGGCGGCTGCAGGCGCTCGAGCAGCAGGCAGTCGAAAGTGCGCGTGTAGACGACGACCAGCACCGATTCCGGCCGCTTGAACCGCGAGCCGGAGTCGCCGGCAGCCGGAGCGCCGTGGTGCTCGCCCCGTCTGCCGCCGGCGCGGCCGTCCGGCTGCCGACCGGAGGCGCGGCCTGCCGCATCGGGCGGGGCGGGATCGGCGCCGCGCGTGGGTCGCCGCGGAGCCATCGCGACCTCAGCCCTGCGCGGCGCCGGTCCGCAGCCTGATGCCGACTTCTTTGAGCTGGTCCGGATCCGCCGGGCTCGGGGCGCCGGTCATCAGACAGCTGGCCGTCTGCGTCTTCGGGAACGCGATGACGTCGCGGATGCTGTCCGTGCCCGCCATCAGCATCACGAGCCTGTCGAGGCCGAATGCGATGCCGCCGTGCGGCGGACACCCGTAGTCGAGCGCCGTCAGCAGGAAGCCGAACTTCGCCTGCGCCTCCTCCTCGGAAATCCCGAGCACGTCGAACACCGCGGACTGCATCGCCTGTGTATGAATACGAACGGATCCGCCGCCGACCTCGTGGCCGTTCAGCACCATGTCGTAGGCTCTCGACATCGCCTTCTCCGGCTCCGCACGCAGCTCTTCCGGCGTCACGTCGCGCGGCGCCGTGAACGGGTGATGCAGCGGCCCGAGCCTGCCCTTGTCGTCGCGCTCGAACATCGGGAACTCGACGACCCACAGCGGCTGCCAGCCCTCCGCGGTCAGGCCGCGGTCGCGGCCGAGCGCGTCGCGCAGTGCGCCGAGCGAATCCGACACGACCTTGTCCTTGTCTGCGCCGAAAAAGACGACGTCTCCCGTCTCGGCGCCGACGCGCTCGAGCGCAGCCTCGATCGCCGCATCCGGCAGGAACTTCAGGATCGGCGACTGCAGCCCTTCACGGCCGGCCGCGCGGTCGTTGACCTTGATGTAGGCGAGCCCCTTCGCGCCGTAGCGCGCGACGAAGGCCGTGTAGTCGTCGATCTCCTTGCGCGTCAGGCTGCCGCCGCCCGGAAGCCTCAGCGCCGCGACGCGGCTGCCCGGGTCGTTCGCGGGGCCGGCGAAGACCTTGAAGTCGACGCCGCGGAACAGGTCGGCGACCTCCACGAGCTCGAGCGGATTGCGAAGATCGGGCTTGTCGCTGCCGTAGCGCAGCATCGCCTCCGCGTAGGTCAGCCGCGGGAACGGACTCGGCAGCTCGACGTTCATGACGCGACTGAAGGTCTGACGGATCAGCTCCTCCATCAGCGCCATGATCTCGGACTCGTCCATGAAGCTCGTCTCGACGTCGAGCTGCGTGAACTCCGGCTGCCGCTCCGCACGCAGATCCTCGTCGCGGAAACACTTGACGATCTGGTAGTAGCGGTCGAGCCCGGACATCATCAGGATCTGCTTCAGCAGCTGCGGCGACTGCGGCAGCGCGAAAAAGCTCCCTGGGTGCGTGCGGCTCGGCACGAGGTAGTCGCGCGCGCCTTCCGGCGTCGTCTTCGTCAGCAGCGGCGTCTCGACGTCGACGAAGCCCGCATCGTCGAGGAACGCGCGCAGCGCGCGTGTCACGGCGTGGCGCAGACGCAGGTTGCGCTGCATCTCCTCGCGGCGCAGGTCGAGGTAACGGTAGCGCAGGCGCAGCTCCTCGCTGGCCGGCTCGTCGTGATGGAACGGCGGCGTCAGCGAGCGGTTCAGCACGGTCAGCCGGCCCGCGACGAGCTCGACCTCCCCGGTCGGCATCTTCGGGTTGACCGTGCCTTCGGGGCGGTGCCTGACCCGCCCCTCGACGGCGATCACGTACTCGCCGCGCAGTCGCTCGGCTTCCGCGAACACGTCGGCCGGCACTTCCTCCGGGTCGAACACGACCTGCAGCAGACCCTCGCGGTCGCGCAGATCGACGAAAATCACTCCGCCGTGGTCGCGCCGGCGGTGCACCCAGCCGGCGACCGAAACTTCGCTGTCGATCAGCTTGCGATCGACGTGGCCGCAGTAATGACTGCGCATCTGTTCAACCTCTTCCGGAATCGTTCGCGAATCGCTCGTCGCGTCGCGCGCCATCGCCTCGCCGTCGCCGTGGCGATCGCCGGAGGTACGAGTCCTGAACGATAAAGCTGTCGCAGGACAAAGGCGAGCGGAGAGGCGCGGATGTTACGGTGCCGGCACGGGAGGGCGCAAGCCGAGGGCCGCGCCCGACGCCGGGAATGCGCTCTACCTGACGGCCTCGTCCCGCGGGGGCTCCGCCGTCTCGAGCGCCTCCTCCTCCGAGGCGGCCGTCTCGGACGCGGCGCTTGCGGACGCGGTGTCTTCGGATGGGGCGCTTGCGTTCGGCGCGTTCTCGGAAGCGGCCGTGCTCTCGAGCGCCGCCGGCGTCTGCCGCGCCTGTAAGGCGCCCGCTCCGGCCACGCCGCCCGCTCCGGCCGCCGCGGCGCGATCCGGGTGCACGTCGTGCCAGGGCGGCACGACGACACCGAGCGACACGATCATCTTCAGCGCTTCCTCGACCGTCATGTCGAGCACGATGACGTCGCGACGCGGGACGAACAGAATGAAGCCCGACGTCGGATTCGGCGTCGTCGGCAGAAACACCGTCACGATCTCCTCGCCCGTACGGGCCTGCACTTCCTGAGCGTTGTCCGACGTCTGGAAAACGATGCAGAAGAGCCCCTTGCGCGGATACTCGATCATCAGCACGCGCGTGAACGAGCTGTCGCTGTCGCTGAATACGACCTCCGCGATCTGCTTGACCGCGCTGTAGACGCTGCGCACCAGCGGAATCCGTGACAGCAGCGACTCGTAAGTGTTGACGAGGCGCCTGCCGAGGAAGTTTGCGGCGAAGACGCCGGTGGCCAGCAGCAGCGCGGCGGCGAGAGCGGCCGCTACGGCCGCGTTCAGGCCCGGCACGCTGAATCCGATCAGCGCCTCGGGCCGGTATTCCGCCGGCAGCCAGAACAGCAGCCGCTCCATGAGCCCGAGCAGGAGCCGGAACACGAGAATCGTGGCGCCGACCGGCAGCCAGACCAGCAAGCCGGCGACGAGGTAGCGGCGCAATCGAATCACTTCATGTGCTCACGGCTCGTGGGGACTGGCCGCCGCTCGTGCGGCGAGAAGTGCGCGGGCGTCGAGACTGCGAATCTCGCGCGCCCGCCGTGCATCTTACAGCGTA
>JAFGNC010000593.1 GCA_016927175.1 Gammaproteobacteria bacterium
GGACGGCGTCCGATGCCGCTCCGGCAGAGTCGTCCGGCGCCGCTCGGGCGGCGTCCGGCGCCGCTCGGGCGGCGGCGTCCGGTGCCGGACGGGCGCTGCATCCGGCCGTCCGGTGCCTGCTCAGCTCTCCGCCATCCGCTCCCGCGCCGACAGGTCCCACAGGTTCTCGATGTTGTAGAACTCGCGGACGCGCGGAACCATGATGTGCACGATCGCGTCGGCCAGATCGACGAGGACCCATTCGCCGGCCTCCTGCCCTTCGACGCCCAGAGGCTTGAAGCCTTTCTCGCCGCAGCGCTCGAGCAGCGCGTCGGCGATCGCACGCACGTGCCGGTCGGACCGGCCGCTCGCGACGACCATGACGTCCGTGATCGACGTCAGATGCCTGACGTCCAGGCTGACGATGCGCTCGGCCTTCATGTCCTCGAGCGTATCGACGATCAGCCGGACGAGGTCCTCATCCTTTCCTTTCTTCCCTGTCGTATTCGGCATAGCACTCCGTCTCGAAAATGATGTCCCGAACGGCGTCGGGTACCAGGTACCGCGGATCGCCGCCGGCCCGAATGCCTGCGCGCAGCTCCGTGGCAGAGATCTCGAGCTGCGTCACCGCTTCCACATGCACGCGGCCGGCGCGGCTCGACTTCAGGTCCGCCGCGGCGGCCGTGCGGCGCGCCGCAATCAGCCGGCCCAGCGGACCGGTTTGCGGCGCTTCCCAGCCCGGCCGGTGCGCCACGACGATATGCGCGAGCTCGAACAGCTGCTCCCAGCGGTCCCAGGTGGGCAGATACAGGAAGGCATCCATGCCGAGCAGCAGGCACAGCGTGCCGGACGGGAACTCCTCGCGCAGGCTGCGCAGCGTGTCGACCGTGTAGCAGGGGCCGTGCCGCTCGAGCTCGCGCCCGTCGGCGACGAATCCCCGCTGCCCCGCGACGGCGGCCCGGACCATCCTGAGCCGAAGCGGCCCGGGCGTGCCGGGCTCGGCGCGATGCGGCGGCGTGCCGCACGGGATGAATCGGACCTCGTCGAGGCCCAGTCGTTGGAGCAGCTCGAGCCCCGTGCGCAGGTGGCCGTAGTGGATCGGGTCGAACGTGCCTCCGAGCACGCCGATCAGCGGACCCGACGAGCGCTCGGTGTAGTGCCGCGGACCTTCGATCACACGGCTCCGCGGCGGCTCGGCCGCCCGCCCGTGACGGCGGAGAGGACCAGCTTCGTCAGCGCGTCCCACGGGCTGGCGCCGGCGGCGCCCTTGACGATCCCGTCCACTTCAGACGCCTGCGCGAGCAATGCCGTCAGATGTTCCCACTCGAATCGTTTCAGCGCCTTCTCGATGATGGGCTGGCGGCGGCGCCAGACCCGCTGTCGTCCCATGGCGCTCGCGAGACTCTCTCTGCTCATCACCGCGAACTTCAGCGTGACCAGCAACCCGAGCTCGCGCGCCAGAGCCCAGCATACCAGAACGGGTTGCACGCCTTCCGCGCGCAGCGCGTTGAGGACGCGCAGCGCGCGGGCGGCATCGCCTTCGAGCACCGCGTCCGTCAGCCGGAAGACGTCGAAGCGCGCGCTGTCCGCGACGGCTTCGAGCACGCGCGCCTCGTCGATTTCGCCCCGGATGCCGGTCAGGGACAGCTTCGCGAGCTCCTGGTCGGCCGCCAGCAGGTTCCCCTCGACGCGCTCCGCCAGCAGCTCGGCCGCGCCGGCGGTCAGCTTCAGGTCGTAGCGGCCTGCACGGGAACGGATCCACGCCGGCAGCTCGGCACGCTCGATCGGCCAGATCTCGACCTGGACGCCGGCCTTCTCGAGACTCTTGACCCACACGGCCGAGCCGTCGACCCGGCCCGATACCGCGACGATCAGCAGGCGGTCCGGATCGGGCTTCGCGGCCAGCTCGCGCAGGCCCTTCGCGCCGGCATCGCCCGGCTTCGGGGACAGCAGCCGCAGCTCGAGGACCTTACGCGAGGCGAACAGCGACAGGTTGTCGGCGCCGCTCGCGAGCTCGTCCCACCGGAAGCTCCTGTCGACGACGTGCAGATCGCGCTGCTCGAAGCCCGCCTTGCGCGCGGCGGCGCGGATCTCTCCGAGCGCGTCGGCCACGAGCAGCGGCTCGTCGCCCGCGACGAGATAGACGGCGGCGAGCTTGCCGGCATCGAGGTGTCGCTGGAGCTCGCGCGCGCGCAGCTTCACCGCGGTCGTCCGTGGCGGTCAGTCCGCAAGCTGGGCGAGCTCCACTCCGTGGTCGTCGATCAGCACCGGGATCCCGTCCCGCACCGGGTAAGCGAGCTTGCCGTCGCGCGTCATCAGCCATTGCTCGGCCGTGCCGTCGACGACCTGGCCGTCGCGATTCCTGATCCGATGCTCGCCGATCATCGCGTTGAGCCGCTCCGCGCGGTTCGACGGCATGACCTGCAGCGGCAGGCGCGTCACCGGGCAGCACACGATGTCGAGCAAAGCGGTGTCGAAGCTCACGTCTTTCTCCCGAGGACGCCGTCGCGGCGCTCCTCTTCCGTTTCCGGTACCGGATCGTACCCCCACGTGCCCCACGGGTGACAGCGGCCGATGCGCCTCGCGGCGAGCCAGCCGCCGCGCAGCGGACCGAAGCGGCGGATCGCCTCGATCGCATAGGCGCTGCAGCTCGGCTGATGGCGGCAACGGTTGCCGATCCACGGCGACAGCAGCAACTGATACCCGCGGACGGCTCCTATCAGAGCGAGGGACAGCAGCCTCGACGCGGCCCCGCGGGCCGTGGCCGACGCGCGCTCGCGGGCCGCGGCGGCCACTCAGCGCGCCCTCCGCCAGCGCGTGCCGCCGGCGCCGTCCTCGATCAGGATGCCCGCCGCCGCGAGACGGTCGCGGATGCCGTCCGCCTCGGCGAACCGGCGCTCGCGCCGCAGGTCTTCACGCTCCTGGATCAGCGCGTCGATATCGGCTTCGGTCAGGCCCGCTGCGTCGCGCTCGCCCGCGACCCGAGACCCCGCGAACCACTCCTGCGGATCGCGCTCGAGCAGGCCGAGCAGCCCTGCGCCGGCGCGCAGCGAGCGCGCGAGGGCGAGGCGCTCGCGCGGATCCCCGCTCTTGTTCGCCGCGCGGGCGACGGAGAACAGCTCCGCCAGCGCCTGCGGCGTGTTCAGGTCGTCCTCGAGCGCGGCGACGACGGCGGCCGGCGGCGCCTCCTGCGGCGCTCGGTCCGGTTCGGGCGACACGGCGCCTTCGACGCCGGCATCGCGCAGCGCCCCGTACATCCGGTCGAGGCGCTGCATCGCGTCGTCGAGCAGAGCGTCGCTCCATTCGAGGGGCTGGCGGTAGTGCGCCGTCAGCAGCGCGAGCCGCAGCGCCTCGGCGTCGAATCGCTCGCGCAGATCGCGCACCAGCAGCAGGTTGCCGGTCGACTTGGCCATCTTCTCGCTGCCCATGTTGACCATGCCGTTGTGCATCCAGTACCGCGCGAAGCGCGCGCCGCCGTGCACGCAGGTGCTCTGCGCCCGCTCGTTCTCGTGGTGCGGAAACACCAGGTCGAGCCCGCCGCCGTGAATGTCGATCGTCTCACCGAGATGCGCCTCGATCATGGCGGAGCACTCGATGTGCCATCCCGGGCGGCCGCGGCCCCACGGGCTGTCCCAGCCGACGACGTCCGGCGCCGA
>JAFGNC010000594.1 GCA_016927175.1 Gammaproteobacteria bacterium
AGCAGATCCTTGCCCTCGAGCGTGATGCGGCCCGCCGTGACGGTGAAGTCCTCGCGCCCGGCCAGCACCTGCGCGAGCGTGCTTTTGCCTGATCCATTCGGACCCATGATCGCGTGCACCTCGCCGGCGTTCACGGAAAGATCGAGGCCCTTCAGTATCGGATGGCCGTCGACCTCGGCGTGCAGATTCTCGATGCGTAGCATTGCTGTCCTCTCGTCGTCGCGAAAAAGGGGTCAGGGCCCTTTTTCACTGCGGAACTCAAACTGTAAAAGTCGCGCCCGAAAACGAGCCCTGACCCCTTATCGGAAGCGTCGCTCGCGGAAAAAGCACGCTGACCTGCCTTCGGCCCCGGCTCATCCCACGGCCCCTTCGAGGCTCACGTTCAGCAGGTTCTGCGCCTCGACGGCGAACTCCATCGGCAGCTCCTTGAACACTTCGCGGCAGAAGCCGTTGACGATCATGTTCACGGCGTCCTCCTCGGTGAGCCCGCGCTGGCGGCAGTAGAAGAGCTGGTCCTCGCTGATCTTCGACGTCGTCGCCTCGTGCTCGACTCTTGCCGTGCGCTCGCGCGACTCGACGTACGGGAACGTGTGCGCACCGCAACGATCGCCGATCAGCAGCGAATCGCACTGCGTGTAGTTCCGCGCGTTCTTCGCCGTCGGCATCATCCTGACCAGCCCGCGGTAGGCGTTCTGGCCGCGGCCGGCCGAGATGCCCTTCGACACGATCGTGCTGCGCGTGTTGCGCCCGATGTGGATCATCTTGGTGCCCGTGTCGGCCTGCTGGCGATTGTTCGTGACGGCGACGGAGTAGAACTCTCCGACCGAGTTCTCGCCGCGCAGGATGCAGCTCGGGTACTTCCACGTGATCGCCGATCCCGTCTCCACCTGCGTCCAGGAAATCTTCGAGTTCGCCCCGCGGCACTCGCCGCGCTTCGTCACGAAGTTGTAGATGCCGCCTTTGCCGTCCTCGTCGCCGGGATACCAGTTCTGCACCGTCGAGTATTTGATCTCGGCCCCCTCGAGCGCGACCAGCTCGACGACGGCCGCGTGCAGCTGATTCTCGTCCCGCATCGGCGCCGTGCAGCCCTCGAGATAGCTGACGTGGCTGCCTTCGTCGGCGACGATCAGCGTCCTCTCGAACTGGCCCGTGTTGGCGGCGTTGATGCGGAAATACGTCGACAGCTCCATCGGGCAGCGCACGCCTTTCGGCACGTAGACGAACGAGCCGTCCGTGAATACGGCCGAGTTCAGCGTCGCGAAGAAGTTGTCGCGATACGGCACGACGCTGCCGAGGTACTTGCGCACCAGCTCGGGGTGCGACCGGACGGCCTCGGAGAACGAGCAGAAGATCACGCCGGCCTCGGCGAGCTTCTCCTTGAACGTCGTGGCGACGGACACGCTGTCGAAGACGGCGTCGACGGCGACGCCCGCGAGCCGCGCGCGCTCGTGCAGCGGAATGCCGAGCTTGTCGTAGGTCTCGAGCAGCTTCGGGTCCACCTCGTCGAGGCTCTTCGGGGCATCCGCGCGGCTTTTCGGCGCGGAATAATACGAGATCGACTGATAGTCCGTCGGCACGTAATCGACGTGCGCCCAGGTCGGCTCCTGCATCGTCAGCCAGTGCCGGTACGCCTTGAGGCGCCACTCCGTCATCCATTCCGGCTCCTGCTTCTTCAGGGACAGGATCCGGATCACGTCCTCGTCGAGGCCCGGCGGCACCGTGTCCTGCTCGATGTCCGTGACGAAGCCGTGCCGGTACTTCCGTTTAACGAGCTCCGAAAGCTCTTTCGATTCGGTTGCCATGTGCTTCCCTCGGCCGTTCCTTCGGGCCGTTGCGATTCGGGCAGTTAACGTCCTAGGTTGCGGCGGCGGATTTCGTCAGCGCCCGCTTCAGGTCGGGCGGCGGCAGCGGCTCCGCCTGCATCTGCAGATCTGCCAGGCTGACGGACTCGAGCGACCGCCGAATGCTGCCGTTGATGCGCTGCCAGGCCGTCGCGACGCGGCAGTGCGACTCGAGGTCGCAGGTGCCGGCCGCGGCGCTGCACTCGGTGATCGCGAACGGACCTTCGAGCGCGTCGATGATCTCGGCGGCGCTGATCGCGTCGGCCGAGCGCGCGAGCGCGTAGCCGCCCTGGACGCCTCTCTCGGACACGACGAGGCCCGCTCTGGCCAGCAGTTTCAACAGCTTGCTGACCGTGGGCTGCCCGAGGCGCGTCGCTTCGGCGACTGCGCTGCACGTCGCAAGCGACCCTTCGGTCGCCGCGAGCTGCGCGAGCACCATCGTGCCGTAGTCGGTCAGCTTGCTCATCCGCAACATGCGTTTTCGCCCCTCTGAATATAGGACTATTTTAGTCCACATTCGTGCTGCGCTGCAAAGCGGGGTTGGGGGGTTCGCCGCCCGGAGATGCGGAGGGCCCGGGCGGTCGTCGCGCCGGCGGCAGCGCGCGGCCGGGACGAGTCGCCGCCGGATCAGCCAACCGGCGGGCGATACCCGCGCCCGCCGGGCCGGCCGCGGTCGCCCCGGCTGAGGCGGGCCGCGGCGTCAGCTGCCGTCGCGGGGCCGGGCGATCTCGTCGCGCTGCTCCTCGGGCACGTACTCCATCAGCTCGTCGAGCCGCGCCTGCAGCCGCGCCGTCTCGACGGCATGAGCGTCCGGCGTCTCGAGCGCGCTCCGCAGCTGGTTGATCGCGAGCGGCAGGTTGCCGATCGACACGTAATATTCGCCCATGTAGTAGTGGGCGTTGCGCATGTCGCCCTCGGCGTTGGCGGCGCGCGCGATCAGGCGGATCTGCGCAGGCGTCGGCGGCACGTTGTTCAGCAGATCGAGCAGCAGAGCGTGGGCGCGACCGGGGTCGCCGGCGTTGATCAAAGCTTCGGCGTAGCTGATCGTCAGGGGCACGTTGCGCGGAAAGAGGCGGACCGCGTCCTCGTAGACCTGCATCGCATCCTCGCTCAGGCCGCTCGCGGTCAGCGCTTCGGCCAGCCCGATCCGGTACGCGATGACTCCCGGCGCCTCGTCGACGAGCTCGCGGAACATCCGGCCGGCCTCGTCGTTGCGCAGCATCCTCGACATCGCGAGCGCGAGCGCGTAGCGACTGACCTCCGATTCCGGATCGGGCCGCGCCCGGACCATGGCGGCGGCGGCCTGGGGGGATGCCGCGCCGAGCACCTCCAGCCGCGCCTTGGCGAGACCGTAGCTTTTGCTGTCGTCGACGCGGGTGCGGGGCAGCTGCCGCGCGCGGCTGCGTGCCTCGGCGATGCGGCTAGCCGTGACCGGGTGGGTCTGCAGCATCTCCGGAACGTTCTGCCGCGCGACGCCGTAACGCTTCGACAGCTTCTCGAAGAAGCTCGCGACTCCGCTCGGGTCGTAGCCCGCCTTCGACAGCACCTCGATGCCGACCCTGTCGGCCTCGTGCTCGTTCTGCCGCGTGAAGTTGATCTGCCGCTGCAGCGCCGCCGCCTGCGACGCGCTGACGGCTCCGACCATGGCGTCGCTCGGCATGTCCGTGGCGGCTCCGAGCAGGACGGCCGCCAGCATGGTCGCCATGGACACGATGCTCGTGCGCTGGGAGTCGTAGATCGAGCGGGCGATGTGTCGCTGCGTCACGTGGGACACCTCGTGCGCCAGCACGCCGGCGAGCTCGCTCTCGTTGTCGCTCGCCAGGATCAGCCCGGAATTGACGCCGATGAAGCCGCCGGGCAGGGCGAATGCGTTGATCCGGTGGTCGTCGACGACGAAGAAGCGGAAGCTGTGGTCGCCGTTGTTCGCATGGCTCGCGATCTGCGAGCCGATCGACTCCACGTACTCGGTCAGCAGCGGGTCGTCGACGATCGCGCCCGCGTTGTACAGCTGCAGCATCACGCTGCGGCCGATCTGGCCCTCGCGGCTCTTGTTCAGCACCGCGTCGGCGGGGGTGCCGAAGTCCGGCAGATCCTGGGCCAGAGCGGCGTTCAGCGGCTGGGCCAGCATGATGAGCAGCGAAACAAGTTTCTTCATCGGCCGACTCCCGCCTGCGCTCGAGCTGCGATCCTACCCCGGATTCTCACACATCTAATGACCGCGCAGCCTCCAAAACGTTCTCGACGTGCCCTTTGACCTTCACCTTGCGCCATTCCTCGCGGAGCACGCCGTCCGCGTCGACGAGGAAGGTGCTGCGTTCGATGCCCATGTGCTTGCGCCCGTACAGGTTTTTCTCCTTGATCACGTCGAACAGGGCGCACAGGGACTCCTCCGGATCGGAGATCAGGTCGAACGCAAACCCCTGCTTTTGTCGGAACTTCTCGTGCGAGTCCAGACTGTCGCGCGAGACGCCGAAGATCTCGATACCGTGACGCCTGAACTCCTCGTAGCGGTCTCTGAAATCCTGGCCCTCGGCCGTGCAGCCCGGCGTGCTGTCTTTCGGGTAAAAGTACAGCACGTACGGGTGACCCTTCAGATCCCTGGAGGAGACGGTCCTGCCTCCCGTCGCCTGCGCTCGGAACTGGGGCACCTTCCTGCCCACTGCGGCTTTCGGCATCGTTTTTCCTTATTGTTGCAGGCGGCCCGTCCGGCTATGCAGCCGCGGGCGCCGCCGTGCCCGCCGCGCCGCCACGGACGCCGGGCTCAGGAGTGCTTGACCGGCTCCATGATCGCGTCGACGTTCAGCTGGTCGCAGAACTCCATGAATTCCTCGCGCAGCGCCGAGATATGAATCGATGCCGGGATGTTGATGTACATCTGCACGGAGAACATCGGCGTCTCGGTCTGCGTGGCGGTATAGCTGCGGGCGGAAAGCTCGCTGATCTCGACCTGGCGGCTCGAGAAGAACCCGCTGAGGCTATGGACGATGCCGGGCTGGTCGAGGCCGACGACGTCGACGGCGTACGGCAGAAGCTCCCGGCCGAAGTTGCGGGCTTCCGTCCGCTTGAATTTCATCGTGATGCCGTTGCTGCTCGCGAAGCGGTCGAGGTCGCGCTCGAGCCGGCTGATCGTGTGCCAGTTGCCGGATACGAGCAACAGCATGCCGAACTCCGACCCCAGAGCCGCCATGCGGCTCTCCTTTATATTGCCTCCGCAATCGAGGATCGTCCGGGTAAGTTCCTGCACGACTGCGGTAGGGTCTCCGCCCACCGCGGAAATGACCAACAACTGTTCCATGAATACTGCAATCCCGGGTCGACGGCTCGGCTGCACCAGTGTACCCCGAGAATACGGGCGCGCAATGTCCAGGGCGGTTCGGGGCGCTCGACGGGAGCTCGGCGAAGCCGCGTGTGCGAAGTTGCGTGGGCCTGAAGCCGTCAGTAACATCCTCGCCTTTCCACGCTCTCGGGAAGGCGGATGTTGTCAGGCAGCATGGTGGCGCTGGTCACCCCGATGGATTCGGACGGTGCGATCCACTATCCGGACCTGGCGAGGCTCGTCGAGTACCACGTCGACGCCGGCACGGAGGCGCTCGTCGTCGGCGGCACGACCGGAGAGTCCGCCACGCTGAACCGCGACGAGCACGTCGAGCTGATCGAGCGCAGCTGCGAGATCGCCGGCGGCCGGATCGCCGTTATCGCCGGCACCGGGTCGAATTCCACGGAACAGACGCTGGCGCTGTCGCGTGCCGTCGACGCCTTTCCGCTGGCCGGGCTCATGGTCGTGACGCCGTACTACAACAAACCGACGCAGGAGGGGATGTACCGGCACTTTTCCGCCGTCGCCGACGCTGTCGACCATCCCCTGATTCTTTATAACGTGCCGAGCCGCACCGGCGTGGACCTGAAGCCCGCGACGGTCGCGAGGCTGGCGCGGCACGCGAACATCAGTGCCATCAAGGAGGCCACCGCGGAACTCGACCGTCTCGAGACGCTCAGAGACGGGTGCGGGGAGCGGTTCTCACTGTTGAGCGGCGACGATGCCACGGCGGCGGAATTCATGTTGAGAGGCGGGCACGGTGTCATATCCGTCACCGCGAACGTCGCCGCGACGGCGATGCGGCGGCTGTGCGACGCCGCGCGTGCCGGCGACCGCGCCAAAGCCGAGAAAATCGACGCGACCCTGCGCGCGCTGCACCGCGATCTGTTCGTCGAGAGCAACCCGATACCGGTCAAGTGGGCCGTCCAGCAGATGGGGCTGATCGGGCCCGGGATCCGCCTGCCGTTGACACCTCTGTCGGACGAGTACCACGAGACGGTGCTCGCCGCGATGGCGGAGGCCGGCGTGAAGCCGGCGCGATGAAAATGCTCCGTACATCTTTCGCCGCCGGTACCGTGCTGGCCGCAGCCATGCTGACGGCCTGCTCGGGTGAGCGCGGTCTCGCGTGCGAAAGCGGTGAGCGCTACGAGACGGCCGTCTCGGTCGCGCCGATTCGCGTACCCGACGATCTGTCCCTGCCCGACGAGACCGAAGCGCTGCGGGTACCTTTCCCATCATCCGGAAACGATGCGCCGCCGGAAGGGGAGTGCCTCGAGTCTCCTCCCGACTTTTTCGAGGAAGGCGTCGGCGCGCCGGGCTGAACGCGCCGCTCCGCCCCGAATCGGGCGCCGAGGTTCTCCTCCGAGCTCTGAGTTCGCGTCGGTGAGCGATTTTGTGCGCCGCCTCCGGGCTGCACGGCGGCTCATCCGCTAGAGTCGGGGCTGGAAACGGGGGCAAGTCGAGGGCAGCCGAGGCCGAGGACAGAAGTCGAGCCGCTTCCGCTGCGCGAGCGGCGCGGGGCGGCGGCCAGGCCCGACCGACATCGAGGACGAGCGTTGACTGACGACGACGTGCAGGATCCGGCACCGGCACGCGGCAGACTGCTGCCGGCGGACCTCAGCTACGCCATCGCGCTGTTCGTGGCAGCCGCGGTCGCGATCGCAATGGCGATCGCGCAGCAGGGCGGCGTGCTGCTGGCGCAGGACGTCGATACGGCGCTGTTCTTTCTGATCTACGGCCTGTTCACGATCTCGATCGGGTACCCGCACCCTCACTTCGGCTATTACTCGTTCGATCGCGTCTCGCAGGTCGCGAGCATCCTCGTGCTCGGGCCGGTGGACGCGGCATGGATCAACGGGCTCGCGTCGCTGATCTATCCCTGGCACCGGTTGTGGAAGGGCGCGTCGCCGAGCGAGGTGCTCGTCGCGTCGATCAACAACTCCGGCATGATGGCGCTGATGATCCTGCTGGCGGGTCTGCTGTATACGTCGCTCGGCGGGCCGGTCCCGTTACAGGCGCTGACCGGCGGGAACATCGCGCTGCTGCTCGTGCTCGTGCTCGGGATGCAGGTGCTGAACGACGTCGGCATGCTGGGTCTGCTGCGGGCAAGCGGCGGCAGCCCGAGGAAGTTCTTCAACCTGTTCTCGGTCGGGCTCGAGCTGGGGTCCGCCGCGACGGCCGTGCTGGTCGCCATCGTGTTCAACGTCATGGACGCGGCGGTCTTCGCTCTGCTGCTCGGCGTGCTGACGCTCGGGATGTTGTCGATGCGGCAGTTCGCGTTCATGCGCTACCGCCTCGAGCTGCTCGTCGAGGAGCGGACCCGCGACCTGCACGAGAAATCCCTGGAGCTCGAGCGGCAGGCGACGCAGGACACCCTGACGGGCCTGTACAACCGGCGTTACGCCGATGAGTTCCTGGAGCGCCAGGTGGGCCTCGGTGCGCCGCCCGGGCAGTTCGTCATCGCGCTCGCCGATATCGACCTGTTCAAGCAGATCAACGACGGGCACTCGCACGCGACGGGCGACGAAGTGCTGCGCCGAGTCGCGGACATCATGCGCAAGCGTTGCCGCAACACGGACGTCATAGCTCGATACGGCGGCGAGGAGTTCTTGCTGTGCTTCCCGGATACGCGCCTCGAGGCGGCGACGTGTCTGTGCGAGGAGCTGCGCATCGCGGTCGAGCGGGAGGACTGGGCGCCGCTCGGGCTGCGCAGCAAAGTCACGCTCAGTTTCGGCATCGCAGCTTCCGGGCCGGACGCGACGCCCGGTTCGCTGCTCGCCGAGGCGGATGACCGGCTCTACTCGGCGAAACGGCACGGCCGAAACCGCGTGGTGGCCTGAGGGCCTCGGGCGAGGGCTCGCGATCGGTGCTGGCCCCGCGCCCGCTCGGCCCGGCCGATGTGTCCCGCGCTCGGCGCAGGTTCTGCTTGCGGCGCGGGACGACGGCTCAGCGGAGGATCTCCATCCCGGGGCGGACCTCGGCCTTCAGCACGCGCTGCATGTAGGCCAGACTCTGCTCGTGGTGGCTCTGCTCGATCGCGGCGCTGCAGTCGGAAGGAACCCTGATCCCGAAGCCGCGCGTATACGCGTCCATGGCCGTGAACATGACGCAGCGGTCCGTCGTGAAGCCGGCGAGGATCAGGTCGTCGACCTGCAGGTACCGCAGCAGCACGGCGAGCGGCGTCGCGAAGAAGCCGGACTGTTGCGGCTTCAGCACGTGGTAGTCTTTCGCCGACGGTGCCAGCTTGCGGACTATCGGCGCGCCACGTACGTCCGATTCGAGGTAATTCTCGATCAGCGCGTCGAAGTTCGATTGCCAGCGGCCGAAGTTGTCGTTCACGTAGATCGTCGGAAGGCGCTTCGCGCGGGCCGCGTCCTTCAGCGCGGCGATTCGGTCGGCAGCCTGAAGCGCGGCCGGCAGCAGCCGGTCGCCGCCGTCGAACTCGAGGTCGTTGATGACGTCGATCAGCAGCAGTGCGGCCGGCGCGCTCTCGGGCGCCTGGCCGTGAAGATCCCGGTTCGACATGCGAGCTTTCTCCGCAACGAACGCCCGTCAACTGCGACAGCGGCAGCAAGTTGCATGCCACGAGCTCGCGTTCGGCGGCGCGCGGCGAACAGCGGCGCCGGGGGAAAAATCTCGTTTTGCCGTTGCGGATTTTTGCGCCGAAGTGCGTTAATATGCGATCTCCATTCAACCGTTTTTGGGCCTATGGGCGTGGTGCCCCTATCCTCCTTGAGCGGTCCTTTCCCAGTAGGAGGCATCCAGTGGGCAGGAAACTTTACGTAGGCAATCTCCCTTATTCCGCTACCGACGAGAACCTTTCGGCGAAGTTCGCCGAGTGCGGCCGCGTCGAATCGGCGAAGGTGATCACCGATCGCGACACCGGCCGAAGCAAAGGCTTCGGATTCGTCGAGATGAGCAGCGACTCTGAGGCCCAGGCCGCGATAGGCCGCTTCGACGGCACCGATTACGACGGCCGCCCGATGCGCGTCAACGAGGCCAAGCCGCAGGAGAAGCGTTCCGGCGGAAGCCGCTGGTAAAGTCGGCTCCGGGCCCTGCGGCCCGGCAGCATCGAAAACGGCGCTCGTTCGAGCGCCGTTTTCGTTCTCGCCCCCGCGAGCGCCCCAGCCGTCGAGCATCGTTGCTGGCCCCGGCCCGCGCCCTCTGATGTGACGCCGGCTCCCCCTGACGTACCGGCTCCCCCTGACGTACCGGCCGCCCCTGACGTGACGCCGGCCGCCCCTGACGTGACGCCGGCCGCCCCTGACGTGACGCCGGCCGCC
>JAFGNC010000019.1 GCA_016927175.1 Gammaproteobacteria bacterium
GCAGTATCGCGACGACATCGCCAACCACCGCATCGGCGACTGGATCCAGGCGTGCCCGAGCACGGCGGGCGGTCACAACTGGCAGGCCATGAGTTACCACCCGGGCGCGAGGCGCGTGATCATTCCGCTGAGCCAGACCTGCGTCGAGATGCGCGCGCGCGAGGTGACGTTCGAGCGCGGCGGCGGCAGCGCCGGCGCCGATCGGCGCTGGTTCGAAATGCCCGGCACCGACGGCAACCTCGGCAAGCTCGCGGCGTACGACGTGTCGACGCTCGAGGAGCTTTGGTCGCTCGAGCAGCGCGCCGCCTTCCTGACGGCCGTGCTGTCCACCGGCGGGGGCCTCGCGTTCGTCGGCGATCTCGACCGCGAGCTCAAGGCCGTCGACGTCGACACCGGCGACGTGCTGTGGCGCACGCGGCTCGGCACGTCCGTGCAGGGCTTTCCGCTGTCTTTCAGCGTGGACGGCCGGCAGTACGTTGCGGTCACGACCGGCCTCGGCGGCGGCAGCCCGCGGCTCGTGCCGCAGCTGCTGACACCCGAGATCCGCCACCCGTCCACCGGCAACGCGCTGTACGTGTACGCGCTGCCGTCGCGCTGAGCCGTCGCGGATGCCGCAAACCCAGAACAGACGACGGCGCGAAGCCGCGAATTCGGAGCAGGACGATGCCACGTATATCGAATAGCAGGGTGCCGCAACTGCGGAGCAGCGCGACTCCGGCGAGTGGAGCCGTCGCGGCGGCGGCCGTCACGGCGGGCTGCGTCATCGCCGCGGCGCTGCTGGCCGCGGCGCCCGCGGCCGCGCAGAAGGGCGGCGATGCGGGCGCGACCGTCGAATGGCCCACCTATCGCGGCAGCCTCGCGGCGCAGAATTACTCGCCTCTCGAGCAGATCGACGCGGGCAACGTCGGCGAGCTGCGCATCGAATGGCGGTGGCACGGCGCCAACTTCGGACCGCGTCCCGAATCGCGCAACCAGTCGACGCCGCTGATGGTGGACGGCGTGCTCTATTTTCCGGTCGGGGTCACGCGTAACGTCGTCGCGGTGGACGCGCGGACCGGCCAGACGCTGTGGCTGTGGCGCGCGCGGGAAGGCGAGCGCTACGAGCAGGCGCCGCGCCGGATGTCCGGCCGCGGCGTCGCGTACTGGACCGACGGCGAGGACGACGCGCGCATCCTGACCGTGACGCCGGGGTTTCACCTCGTCGCGCTCGATGCGCAGACGGGGCTGCCCGTGCCGGAGTTCGGCGAGGACGGCGTCGTCGACATGATGCGCTTCCTGCGCGGCCCCGCCGACAATGTCGAGATCGGCTCGACATCGCCGCCGCTCGTGGTCGGCGACGTCGTGATCGTCGGCCCGGCGCACGGCGTCGGCGCGCGGCCGGATTCGAAGACCCGCACGAAAGGAGACGTGCGCGCCTTCGACGTCCGCACCGGTGAGCTGCGCTGGACGTTCCACACGATCCCCGAGCGCGGCGAGCTCGGCTACGACACGTGGCTCGACGGCTCCGCCGAGTACACCGGCAACGCCGGCGTCTGGGCGCCGATGGCGGCCGACCCCGAGCTCGGCTACGTGTATCTGCCGGTCGAGGGCGCGACCAGCGACATGTACGGCGGGGAGCGTCCCGGCGACAACCTGTTCGCGACCAGCCTCGTCGCGCTCGACGCGCGCACCGGCGAGCGCATCTGGCACCGGCAGCTGATTCACCACGACATCTGGGACTGGGACAACCCGACGGCCCCGATCCTGCTCGACGTCACCGTCGACGGCCGGCCGGTCAAGGCCGTCGTGCAGCTGACCAAGCAGGCGTTCGCGTACGCGTTCGATCGGCAGACCGGCGAGCCGCTTTGGCCGCTCGAGGAGCGGCCGGTGCCGCAGTCCGACGTGCCGTACGAGAGGACGGCGGCGACGCAGCCGTTTCCGACGAAGCCGCCTGCCTACGATCGGCAGGGCTTCAGCGAGGACGACCTGATCGACTTCACGCCCGAGATCAAAGCTGCGGCGCTCGAGCAGGTCCGGGACCTGCGCATGGGGCCGATGTTCAGCCCGCCTTCGCTGGTCGACGCCGACGACGGCACGCGCGGCACGCTCGTGCTGCCGCACTTCGGCGGCGGCGCGAACTGGGAAGGGGGCGCCGCGGACCCGGAGACCGGCATCCTGTACGTCGGCTCGATCACGAACCCGGCGGTGTTCGCGCTGCGGCCGTCGGATCCGGGCTTCACCGATATCCGGTACGTGTTCGTCAACGGCGAGGTGCCGCAGCCGATGGACCTGCCGCTCGTGAAGCCCCCGTGGGGACGGATCACCGCGATCGACATGAACCGCGGCGAGCACGTGTGGATGGTGCCGAACGGCGATACGCCGGAGGACGTGCTGAGCAATCCTGCGCTCGAGGGCGTCGAGATCCCGCGCACGGGCAAGCGCTCACGGGCCGCGCTGCTCGTGACGAAGACGCTGCTGTTCGCCGGGGAGGGTTACGGCGGCGATCCGATCCTGCGCGCGCACGACAAGCGCACCGGCGAGATCGTGGCCGAGATCGAGCTGCCGGGCGCCGTCGGCGGGCTCCCGATGAGCTACATGCTCGACGGCCGCCAGTTCATCGCCGTCATGGTCGGCCGGGAGGGCCCGGCGCAGCTGATCACGCTGGCGCTGCCGTAGCAGCGCTGCGGACTCTCCGCGAGCGGCGGCACGCCCTGAGTTACGATCCTTCCCCGTGCGTCGGTGCGGCGACGAGCACGCGCCGCAGGAACTCGGCCGTCGGCGCCCAGTGCTGATCGTCGTAGAACGCATCGCCGCCATGGCCCGCGCCGTGGACCACGTCGAGCGCGGCGTCGAGACCCGCGGCCTTGTATGCGCCGTGCAGCTCGTGGGCCTGGTTGATCGGCATCTGCAGGTCCTGATCGCCGTGCAGCAGATACATCGGCGGATCCTCCGCATCGACGTGAAACACCGGGCTCGCGAGCCGGGCGACGTCCGCGGCGGCGTCCGGCGCGGCGCCGAGCAGCAGCTCGAGCGCCGGCCGGCGCACGTCGAGCCCGAAAGGCGTGGACTGATCGAGGATCGTGGTCAGGTTCGACGCGCCGAAATACACGACCGCGGCCTGCACGGCGGATGAGACGCCGGCGTGGTCGCCGACGCCCCCCTCGAGCGCAGCGTCGCCGTTCGTGACCGCGGCGAGCGCGGCGAGATGTCCCCCGGAGGACGCGCCGGCTACGGCCATCGGCCCCGGCGCATAGCCGTAGCGGCCGGCGTTCGCACGCAGGAACCTGATCGCCGCCTTGACGTCGTGAAGCATGGCCGGAAACGGCGCATCGGTGGACGGCCTGAAGTCGACGCTCGCGAGCGCGAAGCCGGCCTCGAGGAAGCGCAGCGGCGGATTCGCTTTCGAGCCGAAGCGCCATGCGCCGCCGTGCAGCCAGACGACGAGCGGCGGCGGATAGGCCGTCGTTTCGGGCGACGCTGCACCGACCGCATCCGGCAGGTAAAGATCGAGCTTGAGAGGCTGCTGGCCGACCGTCGCGTACGTCACGTCGGCGTGATCCGGCGCTCGCTCGACATCCTGTGCTTCGGTCGCGGACATGTTCAGCAGCAGGAGCAGGGCCGCGAAGCCCGCCGCGGCGGGCCGCTTCACTGAGTGGTTGGTATGGTAGTTCATGATGTGTGCCCGGCCGGCAGGCTCGCTCGGCGTGTCTTTGGCTGCAACGCTTCCAGATGTGAGATTGCCGTTCCGCGCGCACCAAGGCAAGGGCGGCGGCTCGGGGCCGGCTCAGGAGCGGCTCGGGGCCGGCTCAGGAGCGCGGCTCGGCGGACGCGGCGGATTCGGAAGGATTGCCGACCGGCGCACCCGCTCGAGCGCGCGCCCCGGTCGGCGCGTCGGCCGCGGCGCCCGCCCCGGAGGGGCCGCGCAGCGCGCTGCGCAGCACCAGATAGCCGGCCGCGCCCGAAAGCACCGAGCCGAAGATGATGCCGAGCCGCTCGTCGAAACCGACGACCCCGCCTTCGAGAAACGCGAGCGACCCGATGAACAGGCTCATCGTGAAGCCGATGCCGCACAAGAGCGCCACGCCGTAGACGGCGGGCCACGACACGCCCTGCGGCAGGCTCGCAAGACCGAGCTTCACGGCGAGCCAGCTGAAACCGAAGACGCCGACCTGCTTGCCGAAGAACAGGCCCGCGGCGATGCCGAGCGGCACCGGATGAAGCAGCGTCCCGAGGCCGACGCCGAGCAGCGTGATCCCGGCGTTGGCGAACGCGAACGCCGGCAGAATGCCGTAAGCGACGACCGGGTGCAGGTCGTGCTCGAGCTCCTGCAACGGAGCGCGGTCCGGATCGCGCCGGTCGCGGAGCGGAATGAACAGGGCGAGCAGGACGCCGGTCAGCGTGGCGTGGACGCCGGAACGAAGCACGGCGATCCACATGATCAGCCCGATGACGAGATACGGCGCGAACTCGGTCACGCCTCGGCGGTTCAGCACCGCGAGGACGGCAAGGCAGACGGCCGCGACCGCGAGTGCCGTCGCCGACAGGTTCTCGGTATAGAACATCGCGATGATGACGATTGCGCCGACGTCGTCGAAGATCGCGATCGACACGAGGAACGCTTTCAGCGCGATCGGAACGCGATCGCCGAGCAGCGTGAGCACGGCGAGCGCGAAGGCGATATCGGTCGCTGCCGGTATGGCCCAGCCGCGCAGCGCGACCGGATCGCCCCAGTTGACCGCGGCGTAGATCACGGCGGGGGCGGCCATGCCGCCGGCGGCGCCGACGGCGGGCAGCAGCGCCTTACGCGGCGCGGACAACTCGCCGACCAGCACCTCGCGCTTGAGCTCCAGGCCTACGAGCAGGAAGAACACGGCCATCAGACCGTCATTGATCCAAAGCAGCAGAGGCTTCGCGATCAGCAACGGCCCCACGCGGATCTCGACCGGCATGTCGATCAGGAGGCCGTAGAAGCGGTCGAGGGGCGAGTTGGCGATGACGATCGCGGCGACGGCGGCGATGAACAGGATCATGCCGCTCGACGCCTCGAGCCGCAGGAAGTTGCGCAGCTCGCCCATCAGTCTGTTCAGGGCTGTTTCCGCCATCGGTCTCGCTCTGGGGAAGTCCGGGATCTCGTTTGACGATATTGGCAGAGGCGTCGCCGCAAAGCTGCCGGGGTCTTCGCCGATGCGCGCCAGGTCCCGGAAACCGGCGGCCTCGGCCGCCGTCTCGCCCGCACGGATGCATTAAGCTGGTGCCGACTCGCCGACAGTCGGCGGAAAGGGAATGCCTTGGGCCATGGGCTACTGACGCTGATCGTCCTGGTCGCGGCGGCCGGGATCGCGGCGCAATGGGTCGCGTGGCGCGTCGGGCTGCCCGCGATCGTCGTGCTGCTGACGCTCGGCTTCCTCGCGGGTCCCGTCGCCGGGCTCCTGCAGCCGCAGGAGAGCTTCGGCGCGCTGCTGCGGCCCGCCGTCAGCGTCGCGGTCGCCGTCATCGTGTTCGAAGGCGCGCTGAGCCTGAACTTCGCCGAGGTCCGCGCGGCGGGTCAGGGCATCTGGCGCATGATCGTGATCGGCGTGCCGCTCGGCTGGGCGCTCGGCGCGCTCGC
>JAFGNC010000595.1 GCA_016927175.1 Gammaproteobacteria bacterium
AGCAGATCCGGCTCGCGAGCGCCTCGAGCGGCCGGCCGCGGACCTCGCGTATGTACTGCGCGCCGGCGAACGGCAGATACATGGACCAGGCGAACACGGCGCCGAGGCGCGCCTCGAGCGCATCGTAGAACGACGTGTCGTGCCACAGACCCGCGCCGATCCACATCAACCGGATACGCTCGGCGGACGCATCGGCGTTGCCTGCGCGGATGCGTTCGCGGACCTCGTCGCGGAAGCGGCGGGCATGCGCGATGGCCCAGTCGGAGCCGCGGTGCCATTGCGGAATCATCGTATTGGTCATCTGATCGTTCAGAGTGATCGGGCACGGCCGCGCTCTGCCGACCATCGCGGCGGTTTCGGCGAGCAGCTCTTCCTGCTCGTTGATGCGCTCCATCAGCCGAGCGAGCGCACGGGGGTCGAACGTGCGGCCCGTCCTCTCCTCGAGCAGCGCGATCAGCTCGCGCATCTCGGCGGCCAGCAGGTTTATCCTCTGCTCATCGTATACATCCTCCCAGCGCGTGCGCGAATGTCTGTACCACTCGGGGATCGTGTTGACCCATGCCGGCGCTTCCAGCGGGAAGAATTCGCTGCCGAGCGCTTCCGCCCACGCCGAGAACACATGCTGGATGCAGTCGCAGGTCAGCCGGGCCACGAGCACGGTGGGACGCGGCAGTCCGCCCCACGGCGCCGTGTCGGGATCCGCGGCCAGCGTGCAGGCAAGACCGAGCGAGCAGTAGCTGCAACGGTTCGGCGGGAAACCCAGGTCGTCGAGCACCCCGACATATCGCTCCGACAGCCGTTTCGCGGAGATGTAAGCGGACCACCACTGATTGGACACGATCGGGATGTCCATCGCGTGGAAGATCTCGTGCGGCGTGTCCGCCTGGGCGACGGCGAAGGGCTCGCCGTGCTCGACGACGCGCATCCTGAGCTCCGCGCCGAAGCGCTTCTGGAAGGCCTTCGCCGCGGCCGTGCACTCGAGCGCCGGTCGTCCGGCCCTGCTGTCGTTCGCGCTCACTCGAGCACGCCCTCGGCTTCGAGCTCCGCGAGCCGCGCGGAATCGATGCGCGCGAGCGTCCGCGCGATCTCACGGCTGTGCTCGCCGATCGCCGGAGCCCCGTAAGGCGTGACGGCGTCCCGCGAGAATGCGACCGGTGTCCGCATGTGACCGAAGCAGCCGAGCTTCGGGTGAGCCAGCTCGACCAGCGCACCGCGCTGCCGGAGCGTCGCGTCGCGCTCGACGAGGTCCTCGATATCCTGCACGATGCCGGCCGCGATGCCTTCCCTCTGCAACAGTGCGACGAGCTCGACTTCGTCGCGCGTGCGGGTCCACTCGGCGATCGGCCGGCCGCCCGTCAGGCGCTCGAGGCGCTCGAGGTCCGCGTCGTCGAACAGGCTGATCGCGATCCACCGATCGTCGCCGCGCACGGGGTAGACGTCCTGCAGACGCACCGCGGAGTCCGCGTTGCCCGATCTCCGCGGCGCGCTGCCGCGCTGTGCCGCTTCGATCGCGCCGGCCATCTGCTGCACGCAGATTTCGTACATCGCCGCGTCGATGTGGCAGCCGCTGCCGCCGCGAAGGCGGTGCCCGAGCGCGGCGATCACGCCGGCGGCCATCACGTACGGCACGATGACGTCCCCGTAGGGAACGGAGCCCGGCACGACGGGATCGCGGTCCGCCCAGCCGGTCAGAAAAGTCCGGCCGGACAGCGCCCCGCCCGTGCCGTCGACGCCCCACTCCTGCGCCAGCGGCCCGGTCTGACCGTAGACGCTGCCCGAAGCCATGACGAGGCCGGGGTGCGCCGCGGACAGCTCCGCGTAGCCGAGCCCGAGCTTGTCCATCGTGCCCGGTGAGAAATTCTCGATGACCGCATCGGCCCAGCCGAGCAGCGGGTCGAGGATCTCGCGCGACTCGGGCCGCTTCAGGTCGAGCGACAGGCTGCGCTTCGACGTGTTCAGATGCGCGAACCACGGCTTGTCGTCGAGATCGCCGCGCCGGGACGCCGCGACCTGCACGTCGAGCCGCGAAAGACACGGCCGGCTCCGGCTCTCGACCTTGATCACGTCCGCGCCGAGGTCGCCGAGAATCTTCGTCGAGATCGAGCCGACCAGCGCCCACGAGAAGTCGAGGACACGGACTCCGGCGAGCGGGCCGCCGCGGCCCCCGCCGGCCGAGACGTCATTCTCGTCGCGGCGCCCGATCGGTTCACTCTCCTCGCCCGCGGGCTGCGCCGCCTCCTCGCCCGCGGGTTGCGCGCCGGCCGTTGCCGCCTCCGTGAAGCGGATGAAGCGCGAAGGACGTCTGATCCCGCCGCGTTCCTCCCAGAAGCCGCGTGCGGCGAGATGCGGATCGGCCGGGACGTCGCCCGGTTCCTCGACGACACACGCATTGATCCCGCGCCGCCGCCCCTCCGCGCGAATCTCGGCGCGAGTGCGCGTGCGAAAAAACGCTTCGATCGCCCGTTCCCACACGGCCCGTGTTTCGGCGTCGAGCGCCGAGCGGTCGTAGCGCAGCCAGTCGACACCGCGAAGCGGGTTCGGGAGCCCCGTCTCGTCGATCCAGTCCGACAGCGCCTGATTCGCGGGAGCGCCGAATCGTCCCGTCATCAGGCTATGGAAACACCAGCCGTCGGCGAGCGGCCAGATGCAGCGCACGGTCGCCCGGCCGTAGTTCAGCGCGTTGCCGACGCGGTGCAGCTTGCGGCGGTCGAACTGCCAGGCCAGCACGGCGTTCACGTTGCGGCTGAAGGCGACCTCCTGGATCGAGACGTCGACGTGCTGCCCGAGCCCCGACCGGAGTCGCGAGTACCAGGCCGCCATCGCGCCCGCCGCCGCGACCATCTCCGCATGGAACGTGCACGCATCGAGCGCTTCCTTGACCGGCGGACGGTCCGGTTCCCCCGTGCAACGCAGCGTGCCGCCCATCGCCGAAGCGACGAGCTCGCCGCCGCGCCAGCGCGAGCGTTCACCGCCGCTGCCGAAAGGCGTGACCGAGACGTGCACCAGCGCCGGGTTCCACGCGTCGAGCCGCTCGCGCGTGATGCCGCGATCGGCGAGCCGCTCGAGGCCCTCGGAGTCGACGAGGAAATCGGCCCGCGCGATGTCGTCACCGTCGAGGCTGTCGCCGTCGAAGCTGTCGCCGTCGAGGCGGCACTCGCGGATCTCCGCGCCGAGCGTCGCGAGCAGGCGGCACAGCGGTCGTCTCCCCATGCCGCCGTCAGCGATCACGACGTGGCCCTCAAGCGGACGCATTGGCGCACCTCCCGACGAATTCCATGATCCGCTCCGGCGTATCGTCGTCCGCCTGCCAGCGCCGGGCCGCGAGCAGCAACACGGGCAGCCCTTCCGCCGCGAGCGCGCGCTGCTGCGACGGCGCGCTCCACGCGAGCGCCTCGTCCTCCCGCGTCAGCCAGATCACGACGGCGCTCGCCTTCGCGGCGCGGGCGCGATCCACGAGCCCGGCCGCCCGATCGATGAACGCCCGCGGTGCGAGCGACGCCGCGCGAAGGTGTCTCGCCAGCGCCCGCGCGGGCGGCTCCGGCTCGTCCGCGGGAGCGTCGGGCGACACCGCACCGTCCCCGGACGCGCGCGACGGAACCGCACGGTCCTCCCCGGGCCTTCGTACTTGCACTGCGCCGAGCTCGGGACCGAGCCGGCCGAGTCCGAGCGCATGCGCTTCCGCGACGATGCTCGCACCGGCCGCCTCGACCGCCTCGTGCAGGCGCTCGTCGGGCGGCATGCTGCCCGCCAGCATGATTCTCACCGCGGCCGGCGAGGACTGAGGTCTTTGCACGCGCTCGATCCACGTGCAGGGATCCGTCCACAGCGCGGCCCTTCCGAGCCGCTCGTAGGACGGTCCGTCTCCGGCGCGGGAGCGCTCGAGCTCGGCGAGCCCCCGGCGAAGCCGGTTCGCTCGCTCGATGCCCTCCGGCAGCTTGTCGGCCGCGACGTCGAGCGCGCGCATCAGATCGAGCACCGCGGCTTCGGTGTGCGCGAGGCTCGACTCGCGCTGGATCAGCGCGATGTCGAACATCCGCGGCACGGGTCCTCCCAGCCTGCCGCGGCGCTGCAACTCGCCGACGTAGTAATAGAGCCGCTGGCTCGCGTCGTCGGCGCGCGAGAACACGACGGTCTCGAGCGCGTCGAAAGCGCCGTCGTGCCACTGCTCGAGAATCGAGCGCGACCAGTACGGGAAGCTCGACTCGAGCCAGCGGTCCGCCCATGGCGTCGCACCCTCCGAGCGCCACGGCAGATGGCCGAAAGGCCGGCCGCTCGCGATCAGCACGTCGATCGGGATATCCGGTCCGACGACACCGACGCCGCCGGGTCGTGCACGGCAGTCCGCGAGCGGGTCGCGGAGACGAGCGTCGACTTCCGTGCGCGAAGCGTTACCGTTCATTGACCGAGCCATCGAGGCAATCCCAAAGCGATGACGGGGAACACGACCAGCAGGGTCAGATGAACGAGGTCGGCAGCGAGAAACGGCAACACGCCTTTGAAGATGCGGCCGAGCGTGACTTCGGGCACGACGCCCTGGATGACGTAGAGATTCATGCCGATCGGCGGATGGATGAAGCCGATCTCCATCGCGCGCACGAGAAAGATGCCGAACCAGATGGCGGACAGTCCCATGTCGGAAACGAGCGGCAGCAGTATCGGTGTGGTCAGCAACATCAGCGCGAGTCCGTCGAGCACCGAGCCGATCAGCAACAGGAACACCGCGACGAGCAGCATCGTGGCGACCGGCCCGAGATCCAAGGCGGCGATCGCGGCGCCGATCGCCTCGGCCATGCCGGTGACGCTGATAAACGCCGCGAAGATCAGCGCGCCGATCACGACGAGGTAGATCAGGCCGCTCGTCCGCAGCGTGTCTTCGAGCGCCCGGCGCAGCGCGGCTCTGTTCAGCTTGCCGCGCCTTAAGCAGATGATCAAAGCCCCCGCCGCGCCGACCGCCGCCGCCTCGGACGCCGTGACCCAGCCGAACACGATACCGCCGATCACGGCGACGACGAGCAGCCCGATGTCGACGACGCGCCGCAGCGCGGCGCGACGCTCCGCCGTGCTCGCCTTCGGCGTCGACGGCGCCAGCGCCGGCCGCCACCCGACCAGCAGCACGATGACGAGAAAATAGCTCAGCATCTGCGTGAGCCCCGGAACGATTGCGGCCGTGAACAGCGTGCCGATCGACTGCTCGGCGATGATTCCGAAGACGATCAGCGCGCCCGACGGCGGAATCATCTGGCCGAGCGTGCCGCCGGCCGCCACGGTGCCGGTCGCGAGCGCATCGGAATAGCCGCGCCCGCGCATCTCCGGCACCGCGACGAGCCCCATCGTCGCGGTCGTCGCGAGGCTCGAGCCGTTGATCGACCCGAACCCGGCGCAGCCGGCCACCGATGCGATGGCGAGCCCGCCGCGGCGATGCCCGAAGAGCCGCGACGCCAGGCCGAAGAAGTCCCCGCTCGCGCCCGCCATGAAGCTCAGATGCGCCATCAGCATGAACAGCGGCAGCGTGCCGAGCTCGTAGCGCGTCATCGTCTCGAACACGAGCACGCCCGACTTGATCAGCGCCGGCTCGAGCCCGAGCGTCAGGACGAGACCGCCGAGTCCCGCGATGCCGAGCGCGACGCCGATCGGCATGCCCGTCAGCAGCAGAAACAGCAGAACAATGACGCCGGCCACGCCGACCGCGGGCTGACCGATCAATCCGCTCTCCTGCGCGTCAGGCGGAGCAGCGACAGCAGCACAAGCACGGCAAGCGTCAGCGCGGCGGCGATCCGCAGCGGCCGATACGGGATCCGCAGCAGCTCGCTCTCCTCGTGGCCGTCCCACAGATCCGCCGCAATCCACACCGTGCCCGCGAGCAGCGCGGCGAACAGCAGCGCAGCCGCGAGCGCATGCAGCTTCATGACGCGTTCCCGCCAGATGTCGGGCAGCCGCTCGAGCAACAGGTTGACCCGGGCGTGCGCGCCGTCGAGCGTCGCGACGATCAGACCGCCGCCGGCCGCGAACAGCACGACGACCTCGACGATCTCGATCGAGCCGATCAGCGGAAATCGTATCTGGCGGCCGATCATCGCGAGCGAGTCGACCGCGACGGCGACGAGCAGGGCACCGCCGGCGATCCAGATCAGCGCGTCCCTGAGCCGCCTCAGCATGGCTCGCACATCCACAGCGCCGGAGACTCGCGCCGCCAGGTCTGCGCCGGCAGAGCCGCTGCGCCGGCGATCCGCTCGAGGTACGCGATCACGGCCTCGGCGCGCTGGTCGCTCACGCAAACCGGCCGGCCGGGCGGCTCGACCCAGACCGGCACGACGCCGGTCGACAGCCCGCCGTCCGCGTGCGCGACGACGATGCCGAGCGCGCCGTGAACCGCTTCCGGATGGAACGGCGCCAGCGTGTAGCGCGGATCCGGCTCGAAGCCGAACAGCTCGCGGCGCCGCTCGGCCCAGGCAGCGCGCGCCGGATGATCCTGGCCGGGCGCGAGCGCATGCGTGACGACGCACGCGTTGCCGAGGCCGTGAAACACCGGACGGCCGGTTTTGCCGACCTCTATACCGCGCAGCAGATGAGCATGGTGACCGACGACGATGTCCGCGTCCGCGGCAAGCGCTGCCTCGGCCAGCGGCCGCTCGTACGGTGCAAGCAGAGCCGGCGTATGCACGATGCCCTTGTGCAGAGCGACGATCACGAGGTCCGCGTCGCCGCGTGCGGCGGCGATATCGCCGGCGAGCCGGCTCAGCGCTTCGTCCGTGACGTCGGTCAGCGGTCCGGCCGGTGCGACGGGACTGCCGTCCGCGGTCGCGATGCGCAGAAAGTTACAGCCGGCCCGCTCTGCCGAGGCCCACGCGGCTTCGGGCCCGACGCAGTTGTAGCTCAGCAGTGCAATGCGCCTGCCGCGGCGCTCGAGCCGCGCCGGCCGGCGCGCGTCGTCGAGCGTTGCGCCGGCGCCGGTATGCGCGATGCCGAGCTCGTCGAGCCGCGCGAGCGTGTCCTCGATCCCCTCGCGGCCCCGGTCCGCGATGTGATTGCCGGCGAGTGACAGCGCAGAGAAGCCGCACCCGGCGAGCGCATCGAGGTGCTCCGGCGGCGGCGCGGCCGCCGGCACGTCGGCGTCGAGCTCGGCGCCGCGCCGGGTGTGCGGCACCTCGAGATGGCCGATCGCGATGTCGGCCGCCTGCACGACCGGCGCGATGCCGGAAAGCCA
>JAFGNC010000123.1 GCA_016927175.1 Gammaproteobacteria bacterium
CGACTGCGGCTGAGCCCGTTCGCGCCGGCCTGCGGGCCCGACTGCGGCTGAGCCTTTGGTGATCCCCGGCCGCGCGAGCGGCGCTCCCGGTATGGACGGAGCGGCGCCGCGGCGTGGACAATGCCGGTGATCCGGCCGGCATCGGGAGGGGGATCGAATTGAGCGGCGCCGAGGCACGAAGAGTGCGCTACGGGATGGTCGGCGGAGGGGACGGCGCCTTCATCGGCGCCGTGCACCGCAGCGCGGCGGCGCTCGACGGCCGGCTCGAGCTGGTCTGCGGGGCGTTCTCGTCTGATCCCGAGCGCAGCCGCCGCTCCGGGGCGCAACTGCTGCTCGATCCCGGGCGCTGCTATGCGAGCTACGAAGACATGTTCCGCCGGGAGGCCGCGCTGCCGCCCGATCGGCGCATGGAGTTCGTCGCGATCGTGACGCCGAATCACCTGCACTGGCCGGTCGCGCGGCAGGCGCTCGCACGCGGCTTTCACGTGCTGTCGGACAAGCCGGCGACGCTGAGCCTCGACGAATGCCGCGCGCTGCGCGATGCGCTCCGCGACACGGGACTGCTGTACGGGCTGACGCACCCGTATACGGCGTACCCCGCGATCGTCGAGGCGCGCGAGCGGGTCGCGGCGGGGGAGCTCGGGCGCGTGCGCAAGGTGCTCGTCGAGTACGTGCAGGGCTGGCTCGCCGAGCCGATCGAGCGCGCCGGGAATCCGCAGGCGGAATGGCGCCTGGACCCGGCGCGGGCCGGTTTGAGCTCGTGCATGGGGGATATCGGCGTGCACGCATTCAATCTGGCCGAGCACGTCACGGGCGAGCGGGTCGTCGCGCTGTGCGCCGTGCTGAACCGGACCGTCGACGGCCGGCAGCTCGACGACGACGGCGCCGCATTGCTGCGTTTCGCGAGCGGCGCCCACGGCGTGCTGTCGGCGAGCCAGGTCTGTGTCGGCGAGGAGAACGACCTGCGGCTCAGGGTCTACGGCGAGCGCGGTAGTCTCGACTGGCGCCAGCAGGAGCCGAATTCGCTGTGGCTGCGCTATATCGATCGGCCCGCGCAGCTCGTCCGCACGGCGGCACCCGGCATGGGGCCGGGCGCGCTCGCCGCGACACGGGTGCCCGCCGGACATCCCGAGGGTTACATCGAGGCGTTCGCGAATCTCTACCGCGGTTTCGCGGCGCGGGTCGCGGCCTTTCCGGAACGAGCCGATGCCGCGAACGGCGAATGGCTCCCCGTGCCCGGCATCGATGCGGCGCTGCGGGGCATGGCGTTCATCGAAGCCGTCGTCGCGGCGAGCGCGTCGGACGCGAAGTGGCACGCGTTCCCGGACGTCTGAAGGAGAGCGACGCATGCGAGGACCCGCGATTTTTCTGGCGCAGTTTCACGGCGACGCGCCGCCCTTCGACACGCTCGAGGGCATGGCGGAATGGGCGGCCGGGCTCGGCTACGAAGGCGTGCAGGTGCCGACCGACCCGAAGCTGTTCGATCTCGCGACGGCGGCCGAAAGCCAGACCTATTGCGACGAGATCGCCGGGCGGCTGAAGGCGCACGGCATCGAGATCACCGAGCTGTCTACGCACCTGCAGGGCCAGCTGCTCGCGGTGCATCCGGCGTACGAGCCGCTGTTCGCGGGCTTCGCGGCGCCGCAGGTGCGGGACCGGCCGGCCGAGTGGCCGGCCTGGGCGGCGGGCGAGCTCGGGCTCGCCGCGAGAGCCAGCGCTCGGCTCGGCCTGCGCGCGCACGCGACGTTCTCCGGCGCGTTGCTGTGGCACACGATGTATCCGTGGCCGCAGCGGCCGCCGGGCCTCGTCGACGAGGGTTTCGCGGAGCTCGCGCGGCGCTGGCGCCCCGTGCTCGACGCGTTCGACGCAGCCGGCGTCGACGTCTGCTTCGAGATCCATCCGGGCGAAGACCTGCACGACGGCGTCACGTTCGAACGTTTCCTCGACGCTGTCGGCGGGCACCGGCGCGCGAACATCCTGTTCGACCCGAGCCATCTGCTGCTGCAGCAGATCGACTACTCCGCGTTCATCGACCATTATCACGAGCGCATCAAAGCGTTCCACGTCAAGGACGCGGAGCTGCGGCCGGACGGACGCTCGGGCGTCTACGGCGGTTATCAGGACTGGGTGAGCAGGGCCGGGCGGTTCCGCTCGCCGGGCGACGGGCAGATCGACTTCAAGCGGATCTTCAGCCAGTTCGCCAAGTACGGCTACGAGGGCTGGGCCGTGCTCGAATGGGAGTGCTGCCTGAAACATCCGGAGGACGGCGCGCGGGAGGGGGCGCCGTTCATCCGCGAGCACATGATCCGAGTGACGGACAAGGCTTTCGACGACTTTGCGGCGAGCGGCGCCGACGCAGAGGCCAACCGGCGCCTGCTGGGCCTCGAGCCGTGACGAGCGGCCGAAACGCCCGAAAAAGGGGGCACGAAAAAGGGGTCGAAAAAGGGGTCAGAGGGGTCGAAAAAGGGGTCAGGGCCCTTTTCGGCCGAAAAAGGGCCCTGACCCCTTTTCTGCCGGAAAAGGGCCCTGACCCCTTTTCCGTTTTTCTGCGAGAGAACGAGAATCGAGCGACACGATTGGGGGATAGCCGATGAGTGAAGGCCAAGCGCACGCCGCCGCGCCGCGGCACGGATTGGATCCGCGGCGCCTGTTCGTCGTCGCGAACCTGTCGATCTTCATGATCGGCCTCGGGTTCGCGGTCAGGGCGAACATCGCCGGCGACATTCAGACCGAGCTGTTCGCGGAGATCGATCTCGCCCGCTCCGGCACGATGATCGGACAGGTGCTCGGCTCGACGTTCATCGGCTTCGCGCTGACGCTGCTCTTCGGCAGCGCGCTCGTAGACCATCTCGGCATGCGCAGGATGCTGTCGTTCTCCGCCTTCGGCTACGTCGCCGGCAGCGCCGTCGTCGTCGCGGCATCGCTGATGCCGGTCGGGGCCGCGACCTACTGGCTGATCTACGGCGGCTTTCTGCTGACCGGCCTCGGCTGGGGCGCGGTCGAGGCGGCCAGCAACCCGCTCGTCACCGCGCTGTATCCGGCCGAGAAGACGCATCGGCTGAACATCCTGCACGCGTGGTGGCCGGCCGGCATCGTGGCCGGCGGCCTGCTCGGGCTCGGGCTCGGTGCGCTCGACGTTCCGTGGCAGTGGAATCTGCTGATCCTGGCGGTGCCCGGGGGCGTCCTCGCGTGGCTGGTCCTGACCGCCGTGTTTCCGGTCACGGAGCGGGTCGCGGCCGGGATCAGCCACGGCGACATGTATCGCGAGGTGCTGCGCTCGCCCGGCTGCTTCGTCTGGTTCGGGGCGATGATGCTGACGGCGACGGCCGAGCTCGCGCCGGGGCAGTGGGTCGACATCGCGCTGTCGAACATCGTCGGCCTGCCGGGCATCCTCGTGCTCGTCTACGTCAGCGCGCTGATGTTCGTGCTGCGGCATTTCGCCGGACGAATCGTCAGCTATATCTCCCCCGTGTCGCTGCTGTGGCTCGGGAGCGCGCTCGCGGCCGCCGGTCTCTACGCGCTCAGCGTCGCGCAATC
>JAFGNC010000124.1 GCA_016927175.1 Gammaproteobacteria bacterium
CATCCGCGAACCTTCACGGCCGGGCAGGAGAACCCCGTCAAACGGCTCGAAGACTGAACGACAAACCGAACAACAACAAGAGAGAAGCTCGATGCTGAGACCCGTGCTGCTGTCGGCCATGGTGGCCGCGGCGTTCGTGCCATGGACGGAAGCCGCGGCGCAAACGCCGGAAACCTGCGATCGCGCGTGCCTCGAGAACTGGGTGGATCAGTACCTCGTCGCCATGCGCGACGCCAACGTCGACCCGGACCTGTTCGCGCGGGATCTGAAATTCACCGAGAACGGCATCAGGCTGCCGTTGGGGAACGAAGGGCTCTGGCACGCGATGTCGGGCATCGGCAGCTACAAGTTCTACGTGCCCGACACGCAGACCCGGCAGGTCGCGTTCATCGGCACCGTCAGGGAAAACGGCACCGGCCCGGACGACGGCGACGTGGTGGCTCTCGCGCTTCGCCTGAAGATCCGCGACGAGCGCATCACGGAGATCGAGCAACTGGCGATTCGGCCTTCGAGCGTCAACAGCAGCCGGGGCGACTTTCCGCCGACCGGCGAGGGCGTCGAGGCGATGGGCTCGCCTCATCCGATCTTCGGGGAGAGCATCCCGGAGGATCAGCGCATGTCACGCGAGGAGCTGATCACGACGGCCAATTATTACTTCACGGGCCTCGAGAACAACGACGGCCAGGGGTACTATCCGTTCACGGAGGACTGCGTGCGATTCGAGAACGGCGTCGACGTGCTGGCGCGCGGCGGCACGCGCATCACCTGCAAGGAGCAATTCGAGACGGGGGTCAGGGGCATCGTCTCCAGAATCCGCGACCGCCGTTTCGTCGCCGTCGATCGCGAAAAGGGCATCGTGTTTTCCTTCGCCTTCTTCGATCACCACAGGATCAACTGGACGTGGCAGCTGGCCGAGCTGTTCAAGATAGAGAACGGCCAGATCCGCCGCATCGAGGCCGTCTTCCATCGCGCGCCCTTCGGCATCAACTCCGGCTGGAGCACGTACGAGCAGGGCATCTCGAACGTGATCCAGGACGTGCGCTGATCCGCTCGCTATATAGCGTGATATCCGGACGCGCACGACCCTCTAACCGTTGGACCGCAATGCATGAAGATCCGACCCGTGACGCGCGGCGACCGCGACGAGTGGCTGCGCCTGCGGCTGGCGCTGTATCCGGACAGCTCCCCCGATGAAATAGACGAATGGCTCGACAACGCCGAGCAGGGCACGCTGCGCGTCGGCGTCGCGGTGTTCGTGGCCGACCGCGGGGACAGCAGGCTCGCCGGGTTCGTCGAGATCGGTCTTCGCAGCTATGCCGAAAGCTGCGTCTCGACGCCGGTGCCGTTCCTCGAGGGCTGGTACGTCGATGCCGACGCGCGCCGGCAGGGTCTCGGCTCGCAGCTCGTGCGGACCGTGGAGGACTGGGCCCGGGCGCGCGGGTATACCGAGCTGGCAAGCGACACGCAGCTCGACAACACCGTCAGCCTGCGTGCACATCTCGCGCTCGGTTTCGAGGAAGTTGAGCGGCAGATCTGTTTTCGGAAGACGCTGTGAAGGACGGTGCCCGGTAACGCGATGCTGCTCCAGTCCCGACTCCACGACGGCGCCGTGCAGCAGGCCTCGGCGCTCATTCACGGGTACCCTCCAACGACACTCGCGCCCAATGATCCGAAGCGAGTTCGATAGACCGCCGCCTCTTCCCGCACGCGGTTCTCCGGAGCGCGGCCACTGACCAGCGCCGCCAGCCAGCCCTCCGCGGAGGAGTATCCGAGGCCCTCGAGCATGATCGGATCCGGCGAGGCGTCGTCCGCACGGTAGCCGCAGCGCGGGATCGAGCGCCCGTCCGTGCGCCGGAACTCGAACTTGCCGTCGGGGCCGAGCTTCATGCGTAAGCCCCCTTCATGCACGAGACGGTGATGATGAGCGCACAGCAGCGCCGTGTTGCGGAGGCTCGTATCGCCGCCATGCGCCCAATGCCGCACGTGGTGCGCTTCCACGAAGCGCCTGTTGCGACACCCCGGGAACGTGCAGCCGCGATCCCGCGACCACAGCGCGCGTCTCAGGCCGAGGGGCACGATGCGCTGCCTGCGCCCGACGTTCAGCGGATCGCCGCGGTCGTTCTCCGTGACGACGGTGATACTGCAGTCGCACGCGAGCCGCTTGACGGTCTCGATGGGCATTTCCGACCGCCCCGCCCCTCCGCGGAGGGCGGCTTCGTCGACGTGCACGACGATCTGGTAGTGATCGGCGGAGGTCGCGCGGCCGCCCGAACGGCCGTCGGCATCACCATTCGCTTGGCCCTCCGACGCCACGCCGCCCGACAGGTACGCCTTCGCAACGGCGACCAGCGCATCCGCCTGCTGCGCCTGCCAGCCGTCACGGCCGAACTCGGCGCCCGCGGCGACATCGCCGGACTGCACGGCCTTGTCCACGGCCCGGACGATCGCCTCGCCGGCGTCGAGCGGCACTTCGATGCTGATCGTCATCGTGCCTCTCGCGTCATTACGGAATACGGACATGGACCGCCGCTGCCAGGCCCGCCTCGCTTCCTCGACCGATGCCGGGCGGACGTTGCGGATCTGCCGGCACCGCTCCTCGACCTGGCCCGCGTTCGCGTGCAGCGCGTAGTCGAGCAGCTCCTGCTCGTTCAGCGCGTCGGCCGCGCGCGTCAGCGCGCGCACCTTCGAGTACGAAATCTGCCCCTTCTCGAACGCCGCCGACGTCGCCGGCAGATCACGCAGCGCATGCGCGACGCGCACTTTCTCGCGCGCCGCCGACAGGCCGATGCCGCAGCGCCATTCGAGCCAGTGCGCACAGCTCGCGAAACTCCACTTCGCCCAGCCGAAGCGATCGTCGAACTCGCGCACGAGCAGGAGCAGACGGTACTGGGCGGTGTTCATGTGCCGCGCGAGGCGGCCGATAGCCTCGTCGAGCTCGTCGATCGAAGCCGGGGCGGGCTCGGAGCTCGGGATCGACGGCGCCGAATTGCCGGTCATCGTGCTCTCCTGCGTGATTATATGGCTGTAATTATAACCAGCCTCACAGTGAAAAGCACGTGCTGAATCAGGGCACTAAGGCAAGTTTCATCGTCCCTTCACGGCAGGGTATCCATCAGTGACCACCCTGCCTCGAGCTGACCTCCCGTTACCCCCCTAACCGGGCACGGGGCCGAGCCGTCAGTCCTCCAGTATGTCGGTCTTGAAGGACCGATCGTCACAGTTATACGGCTCATGCGGTAACGCCGACACGTACATGACATCCCGTCCCCGGTACGTGCCCGTCCAGTACTTGCCGTCGGTGGCTTCGTACTCCCTGATCAAGGCGCCGTTCTCGGGATCCAGCCGGAAACGTTCGATCACGTGAAACGCGTCGCTATGCGGCGTGCGCGTGTCCGCGGACAGAATGCCCGGAAGGAAACCTTTCGTCTCCACCACGAGCACATCGTCCTCCCAGCGGCCGGTGGAGTAGCCGGCCCGGCTCGGTTCCAGCTCGTCGGGGAATGCCTCGTCCAGGTGAATCGTCCGCTCCAGGTTCATCAGGAAATAGGTCAGGACGATTTCGTCTTCCGTCTGCTCGATGTGGTTGATCGGGCTGTCGAAGCTCCAGTCGAACAGTATGTTCGTCGTCTGGCAGTTCAGGCGCGGATTGTCGGTGGAGCCGCCATCGAAGCCTTCGATGGCCGCCTTCCCCGCCTCCGTCAGCGGCATGACGGGGTCACGCTCCCACGTCGTCGCCAGAGGATCGTCGGAAAACGACTCCGGCGTCCCGCGGGAACCCTGGAAGGCTCGGCGGCCGGCGGGCACCTCGCCGGGCTCGAACTGCTCGGCGATGCTGACCGGTACGAGCGTGCCTTCGAGACCTCGCGGATCGGTCATCACGACCTGCTCTGCCGCCCAGTCGCCGCTGATATCGGGATCGCCGTTGGGCAGCCGACTGATCTCGATCGCGCGTTTTAGATTCAGCTCGGCCTCCACCATCTGGCCGTAACGGTCGATGCTGCGCCCATCTGCGAAATGCAGCGTGCCGGTATAACAGGTGTTCTCCTGGAATCGATCGGGTGAGCCGGTGATCGTGAGCTCTTCGCCTATCGGAAACATGTCTTCGGACCAGCCGGAACGGCGCAGCACCGTGGCGCCGCGCAGCTCGCACTTCCACTCGCTGACCGTGCCGTCGTCATTGCGGACATCCAGATAGACCCACGAGTGCGGATTGATCAGGGCGATGTCCCTGATGGTTCCCGACACGGTGATGTCGACGTTCAGGTTGAAGTTCGCGAGGCCATGGTGGGCCGCGGCCGTCTGGCCGAGCTGATATACGAGCAGCCCCATGCCGGCCGCGAAAGCGTTCTTGACGATCCTGTTGCGCATTGCCCTGTACCCGTTAACTTTACGTCGTGCGCTCGCGCCGGGGCCGGCCGCGCCGCCGCATGCCCTCGTCGACAGCCCACGTCGGCTTCGCTATCGTAACTGCATCACGTGCCCGCCATCCACAACAGGGAGGTGCCCCGTGAATCGGCGAATTGCAGAGCTCTATCCGCCGACGAACAGCCTGATCATCGTCGCGGATCCGGTCATCGTGGCGGACTTCGCCAGGGACTGACGCGATAGCCTGCGCACGCGGTACGCTCACGGCCGTTCGCTGCCGAGCGTGTGGTCGGGGAACGTCAGGGTGACAAGGTCGGCGGCCGTACGTTTGCGCCCGCATCGAAGCCAGGCCGGCGGAAGGAAGCGCCAGTGAATCAGGATGTCGCAGATCAGAGAGGGTTCGTGTCGGAAAACGGGGGCGAGCTTTTCCACGTCATCGATCCACGGACCTTCGAGCGTCCGCTGCTCGACGAGCTTTGCGAGCTCGCGACGCACGTGCGGCGGATCGCCAAATCCGCCTCCGGCGAGCTGTTCCTGCAGAGTCTGCTGCCGACTCGGCGCGCGATGCTGTACTTCACTCAGCCCTCGACGCGAACCTTTCTGTCGTTCAACAACGCCTGCCACATCCTCGGGATCAGGACGAGCGAGATCCGGGACCCTTCCAC
>JAFGNC010000596.1 GCA_016927175.1 Gammaproteobacteria bacterium
CAAGATCGATCTGAGCGTCGGCGTCTACCAGGACGACCGGGGCCGCACGCCGATCCTCGAGGCCGTCAAGCAGGCCGAGCGCGAGTGGCTCGAGGCAGAGGACACGAAGACCTACGTCGCGATCGCGGGTAACGCCGGTTTCAACCGCGGCATCGAGCGCCTGCTGCTCGGCGACAGGCATCCCGCTCTCGACGACGGCCGGATCAGCACGGTGCAGAGCCCGGGCGGCAGCGGAGGCTTGAGCGTCGCCGGGCACCTGATTCAGCGCGCGCGTCCCGGCACGCGCGTGCACATCAGCGATCCGTCGTGGCCGAACCACGTTCCGTTGCTGAAGCTCTCGGGGCTCGAGCTCGAGACGTACCCGTATTACGACCGGAGCGGGCACCGGGTCGACTTCGACGCCATGGTCGATGCCGTGCGCAAGATCCCGGCCGGCGACGTGCTGCTGCTGCACGGCTGCTGCCACAACCCATGCGGCGCTGACCTGAAGCCGGCCGAGTGGCAGGTGCTGGCGGAGCTCTGCGAGCGCCGTGGCATCGTGCCGTTCGTCGATCTCGCGTATCAGGGGCTTGCGGAAGGACTGGACGAAGATGCCTACGGCGCGCGCCTGATGGCCGAGCGCGTGCCGGAGGCCGTGTTCGTCACGTCCTGCTCGAAGAATCTCGGGCTCTATCGCGAGCGCGTCGGCGCCGTGTGCGTGCTGTCGCAGGACGCGGAGAGCGCAAAAGCTGTCGCGAGCAACGCGGCGAACGTCGCGCGCAGCATCTACTCGATGCCGCCCGACCATGGCGCCGCGATCGTCGACCGGATCCTGCACGATCAGCGTCTGAAGGCCATGTGGATCGACGAGCTCGGCGCGATGCGCGACAGGCTGAACGGCCTGCGGCGGCTGCTGGTCGACAAGCTCGCGGAGCGCGGCACGCCGATGGACTTCTCGTTCATCGCGAACGAGCGCGGCATGTTCTCGTTCCTCGGCCTCTCTCGCGAGCAGGTCGTGGCGCTGCGCGAGCGTTTTCACGTTTACATGGTCGAGTCGAGCCGCATCAATATCGCGGGAATCAACGCAGGCAACGCGGACTACGTCGCCGACTCGATCGCGGCGATCGTCGGCGACTGAAGCGGGCGGCCCGCGGCTGCGGTGCCGCAAAGGCGGTCCCGTATCTGGTATGTTTGCCGCGTTGCCAGCGCTGTCGCGGCCTTGGCCGACCGACGGCGCGGGAGTACACGGCGGGACAGGGAGACGAGAACAATGATCAGGATCCCGGCATTGCTCTTTCTGACGCTGACCGCGTCCGCGGCGATCGCGGCGGACTGGGTCGGCACCTGGGGCGCGTCGCCCCTGCCGCCGAGCGAGGCGGCGGGGCCGATGCCCGGCACACCTGCCTTTTCGAACCAGACGGTGCGGCAGGTCGTGCGCATCAGCGCCGGCGGCGAGCAGCTGCGGCTGCGCCTGACCAACGAGTACGGGGACCGGCCGGTCGAGATCGGCGCGGCGCGGATCGCGCTCGTCGCCGACGACGGCGGTCTCCTGCCGGGCAGCGAACGTGAGATCACCTTCGCGGGCGATCCGGGTGCAGTGCTGCCTGCCGGCGCGCCGCTGCTCAGCGACCCGGTCGCCGTCGAAGTCGAGGATCTCGCCCGCGTGTCGATCAGCCTGTACTTTCCGGGCGACACCGGTCCCTGCACGTGCCACGCGACGGGCCTCGAGACCGCATTCGTGTCCGCGCCGGGCGACCATACTTCCGGCACGTTCGAGCCCGCCGAGACCCTGCAGTCGCGGGTGTTCCTGTCCGGTGTCGAAGTGCTGAGCGAGGCGGACGGCGTCGTCGTGGCTTTCGGCGATTCGATCACCGACGGTGTCGGGTCGAGCCTCGGGGAGAACCGCCGCTGGCCGGATCTGCTGGCGGAACGGCTGGCCGCACGGCGCGGCGGCGGCTTCGGCGTCGTCAACCACGGCATCAGCGGCAACCGCGTGCTGAACGACGGCGCGGGCGACAGCGCTCTCGCGCGCTTCGACCGGGACGTGCTGTCGGTGCCCGGCGTCACGCACGTCGTCGTGTTCGAGGGCATCAACGATATCGGTTTCGAGTTCGGGCGCTTCGAAGGGCCGATGGCCGCATTCCGCGCGGCGATGCCGACGGGGGTCCCGGTCGGCGCGGAGGCCCTGATCGCGGGGTACCGGCAGCTGATCGCTCGTGCGCATTCGAAAGGGATCGAGATCTACGGCGCGACGATCGCCCCGTACGAGGGCGCCGCTTACTACTCCGAGGAAGGCGAGGCCGTGCGGCAGGCGGTCAACGAGTGGATCCGCGAAAGCGGCGAGTTCGACGCGGTGCTCGACTTCGATGCGGTGCTGCGCGATCCGCAAAGTCCGCAGCGCATGGCCGACGGCCTCCACAGCGGCGACTTTCTGCACGGCAGCGATGCCGGCTATCGGGCAGTCGCCGAATCGATCGACCTGACGCTGTTCTAGTCTGGTCCTACGGGCTCGGCCTCGCGTCTGCGGGGCAAACGCGCCG
>JAFGNC010000597.1 GCA_016927175.1 Gammaproteobacteria bacterium
GAGCAGCCGATGGCGCGCCGCGCCGAGCTCGCCCCGCGCCCGGTGCGGCGGCTGGAGCTCGCGCGCATCCTCGAGGCATCGCACCGGATCGATCCGGTGTTCCTGCGCTCGCCGCAGCTCCCGTGCGAGCCGATCGGCGCGCCGCTCGGCTGCGATCTGACGCTCAAGGTGGAGACCGTGAACCCGATCCGCTCGTTCAAGGGCCGCGGCGCCGACTACTTCGTCGGGGCGCTCGAGGAGCGCGGGCCGCTCGTGTGCGCGAGCGCCGGCAACTTCGGGCAGGCGATGGCGTACGCGTGCCGCGCGCGCGGCATCCCGCTCACCGTCTTCACGTCGACCGAGGCGAACCCGCTCAAGATCGCGCGCATGCGCGAGCTCGGCGCCGAGGTGATCCTCTCCGGCAGCGGCTTCGAGGATGCCAAGCGGGCCGCGCGCGAGCACGGCGGGCGCTTCGTCGAGGACGGGTTCGAGCCGCGGATCTCGGAGGGCGCCGGCACGATCGCCGTCGAGCTGCTCGCCTCGGACGAGCCGTTCGATGCGGTCGTCGTGCCGCTCGGCGACGGCGCGCTGCTGAACGGGATGGCGCGCTGGATCAAGGCCGCCTCGCCCGCCACGCGCGTGATCGGCGCGTGCAGCCGCGGCGCGCCGGCCTTCTATCACGCGTGGAAGGGAGCGGGGATCGACGCGCAGCCGGACACGATCGCCGATGGCATCGCGATCCGCGTGCCGGTGGCGGCCTCGGTCGCCGACATGAGGGATCTCGTCGACGACATCGTGCGGGTCGCCGACGCCAGCCTGATCGAGGCGATGCGGCTCGTGCATGCAAAGGCCGGACTGGTGTCCGAGCCCGCCGGCGTCGCGGGCCTCGCGGCGCTCCTCGAGGATCCGGGCGCGTACAGGGGCCAGCGGGTCGCGACCGTGCTGACCGGCGGCAACGTCACCGCCGAGCAGATGCGCGCCTGGCTCTAGCGCGGACTCATAGGTGAGATCTTAGCGCCGGCTCTCGACGGTGCTGGTGCCATGCCGCGACCGGTGCCGGTGCCGGTGCCGGTGCCGGTGCCAGTGCCAGTGCCGGTGCCACGGCCGGCACCGGTGCCACGACTGCCACCGGCCAGCCGTGCTCGGTGCGCGCGTGTGCCGGCCCGGCTCCGCGGTCATCGTGCTCGACCGGCACGCTTGGTCGGCGCGTCTCGCATCGGGCCTCCGTGATTGCCCTGCGCCGGGGCGGTCGCCTCGCGCCGCGCTTGCGCACGCCGCCGTGGCGACCCCCTACTGATCAAGCACGGACATGCGTGACACTTCAGTCCAAGGACATGCGTGACACTTGTCCTCGCCGAGGGGAAGAATCCCTGCGGTACGCGATCGGCCAACGACTCGCGCGAGCGCAGTGGAGAGGACGAGCACGGCGTTCGCTGCGAGCACCGGCGGTCCGCATTGCGAAAGGCCGCTTTGTCCGCGTTTCGGACAATGTGTCTTCCGCAGCGGACAGAGGCGGCAGTGGCGGCGATACGCACGAGCGCAGCGGAGAGGACGAGCACGACGTTCGTTGTGAGCACCGGCGGTCCGCATTGCGAAGGGCTGCTTTGTCCGCGTTTCGGACAATGTGCTTCTGAAGCGGGCAGAGGGTGGCAGCGGCGACAAGCCGCCAGGCTAGTCGGAGCGACCGAGCAGCGTCGTCGTGCGCTCCGCGGTGGCGGCAGCGACGGCGATGACGTCGCACTGGTCGAGGGCGACGACGGGCGGCGACAGCGGCGGCGCGCGTTCATGGCGACAGCGACCGGTCCGCAACTGCGCGCGCCACGGCAACGACGGCACGCTGGTCGGGGCGGCGACGGCGGCAGCGGCGGTCTGCATGACGACAGTGCTTTGTCCTGGTTTCGGACAATGTGCCTGGTACGCACCTCGAGTCGTTGGCGCCGCCCCGCAGTCCGCGCTGCCGAGCTCGCGGTCGCCACCCGGGACCGCGGCGCTGCGCTGGGCGTGACGGGTCTGGCCCGTGTGCCGCCGGGCCCGCGGACCTCGCCTCGCGAGGCACCTGCCGCACACGGCGATGGTGGCGCCGCACACGGCGTCACCGCCGGGGCGCGTTTCGGCCCGCGGCTCGTTGCGTGCGTGTTCGGGTCACGCGCTCTGGAGCTGAAGCACGTGGCTCTTGCGGCGGCGCGGCGTGGCCAGCAGGCCGGCCTCCGGCTTGGCCCCGTCGATGTGACCGAGCAAGATGCTGCCGAACAGCACGGCCCAGCGCGTCCCGGCATCGGGCTCGAGCTGGACGTAAGCACCGCACAGCGCGGTCGAGATGAAGAGCCGCTTGCGATGCCATCGAATCGCGCCGTGCCGATCGACGCGCTCGGTGTGCCCGAACGACGCCCCGGTCGGCGGGAGCAGCCCGCACGGATAGCGACGACTCGATGCCGCGTAGAGCTCGGCCGGCGGGATCTGACCGAGCGCCTCGTGCGGGCGCTCCTCGTTGTACTCGCGACGAAACAGGTCCAGTGCACGCTGCTGCGCGCGCGCGTTCGCGCGTGCCGGCGAGGTGACCGCATCCGCGAGCGTGCGATGGAAGCGCTCGTGGCGCCCGTTCTCCTGTGGCCGCCCGGGCGTGATCCGCTCGAGGCGAAGGCCCAGCCGGAGCAGCCACACCGCCAGGCTCGTCAGCCCCGCGGGCCCCTGCGCGGCGAACGGCGGTCCGTTGTCGGA
>JAFGNC010000598.1 GCA_016927175.1 Gammaproteobacteria bacterium
CCCCTTTCCGTGGAAAAAGGGCCCTGACCCCTTTTCCGCCCAAAAAGGGCCCTGACCCCTTTTCCGTGCAAAAAGGGCCCTGACCCCTTTTCCGTGCAAAAAGGGCCCTGACCCCTTTTCTGCGTCAGACCCCTTTTCTGCGTCAGGCGGCGTCGGGCCCCGCCGGGTCGGCCACGGCCGGTGCGGCCGCCGGCTGCGCCGCGAGCTTGGTCGGCGCCGTCTCTTTCAGGAACAGGCAGACGACGATGCCGAGCGCGACGCCGAACAGCGCCACGTGCAGCACGCTCGGCAGCCCGAAGTTGTCCGCGATGCCGCCCGCGATGTAGGGGGCGACACCGCCGCCGAAGATTTCGCCGGCGCCGACGACGATGCCGATCGACGCCGCGACGAGCCCGGCGGGCGCCGATTCCGTCGCGATGGGACCCGTGATCAGCGCGACGTTGCCGAGGCAGAAGAAAGAGCAGATGAACAGCGACACGAACAGCGGCGTCACGGACGCACCGGTGTTCGCGAACCACAGCACCGTGATCGTCGCGCCGACGAAGCCCAGAATCGCGAGCGGCTTGCGGCCGAACCTGTCCGACAGGCCGGGCCAGCCGAACTGGCCGAAGAACCCGCCGAAGCCGATCGCCGACGTGACGACGCCCATCTGGCCCGGCGTCAGGCCGAGCGCGTTGACCAGGTACACCGGCACCATTGCGCTCAGCACGAACACGCAGGACATCGCGCACAGCAGCGCCAGCATCGAGATCAGGATGTTCGGCGTCCTCACCGCGTCCATCCAGCTCGCATCGGTTGCGGTGGCGCCGATCAGCCGCCCGCCCTGCGTATCCTTCGGCTCGCGCAGCACGAAGAACAGCAGCGCGCCGACGACGAAGCCGGGGATTGCGACGATCCAGAACACCCAACGCCAGGACGGCACGACGCCCAGCAGCTGCGTCGCGATGATCGGCCCGAGCGCGAGACCGAGCAGCGCGAACCCGCTCTGCTGCAGGCCCTGGTTGAAGCCTCTGCGCTGCGGCTTCGACGCGGCCGCGACGGCCGTAAAGCTGGTGGGGCAGTACGTGCCTTCCATCGCGCCCATCAGCGCCCGGACCCAGATCAGCGTAACGAGGCCGTGCACCATGCCGGACAGGCCCGACATCAGCGAAAACAGCAGAATCGCCGGGATCAGGACCTTGCGATGGCCGACCCTGTCCGCGAGGCGGCCGGAGAAGATCGCGAAGACGCCCCAGACCACTCCGAGCACGCCCGCGAGCCTGCCGATCTCGCCTTCCGCGAGCCCGAGGTCGGCCGCAATGAACGGAAACAGCGGCGCGATGATCCAGCGGTCGAGCCCGACGAGGCCGAAGCCGATGCCGAGCAGCGTCACGACGCGCCATTCGTAAGACGTGTCCCAGTTGTCGTTCTTCGTTTGCGGATCCATGTCCCCTCCCCCCATTACGATCGGTGACCCCACCGATGACTCGAAACGCTGCCGATCGATGCTCCGTAGCCGCCCCGTCACTCCGTCGCCCGCTGATCCGACGAGCCGGCGATCGATGCCCATCGTCGTGCCGGCCGGCCCGGCATCATTCGGTCGGGAGCATATTTCGAATGGCCGCGATTCGCCACGCGCCGCTGTCTCTCGTCAGCACGATCGTGGTTCTGTAGTGCCTGTCCGTGCCGTCCCGCCTGCCGACGATATCGTACGGTCCGTCGACGATCGCGACGTCCGGATGCAGGAATCGAATCGAGTCGATGCCGATCTGCCGGTCGCCGCCCGTACGGCGCGTCGTGCCGAGGGAGCCGGCCACGACCGCTTCCCGGCCCGAGCGGAGCTCGCCGGACGTCGTCTGCTGATCGACGTCCTCGGTCAACAGGGCCGCGAGCGACTCGGCATCGTCGTCCTCGCGCGTCCCGATGTAGTCGCTGACGACCTGACGAATCGCGGCCTCGTCGTCGGAAGCCCGTGACGGCTCCTGCGCGCCGGCCGCCGCAGCCGCGAAAGTCGCCAGCGCGGCGATCATGCCCGTCTTCGTTCTCATCGAGCGTCCTCCCGAGTGCTCCGAGCCTCACCAGAACATCGGCCCCACGCGTTCGATCGGCTCGCTGGTCTCGACGCGTCCGTAGCGGGCGGCGAAGAACAGCAGCGGCGACGCCGACCGCGCGCCCATCCGCGAAATCCGCCCGATGAACAAAGTGTGGTCGCCGCAGTCGCTCGTGTCGACGACGTCGGCGACGATCCCGGCGATGCCGCGTACCAGCACGGGCATGCCGTCGACCCATGCGAACTCCGGCGTCATGCCCGCGACGCGGCGCCCGGCGAAATGATCGGACAAATGACGCTGCTCCTCGGCGAGTATCGACACGGCGTAACGTCGCGAGGCACTGACGTAGCCGTGCAGTCGCGCCGCTTTGCGTATCGACACGACGCACAGCGGCGGCTCGAGCGAGCCTGCCATGAACGCGTTGGCCGTCATGCCGTGAGGCGCGCCGTCCGCGAGGGCGGTCACGACCGTCACACCGGTCGCGAAACGGCCCATGACCCGGCGGTACAGCGCCGCGCCGACGTCTGCGCTCAGGTCGAAGCCGGCGTCGCCGCAGGGCCGGACGGGCTCGCCGCCGATGCGTGGGCTCGCATGCATAGCTGAAGTTCGTCCTTCGCTCGAGAACCTGGTCAAGTTCTGCCACAAAGCGTGCAGGGCCGATAATGCTTTCTCCGCCCCGGGTATGCCCGCCGAGCATGGCGGCCGGCGCGCGCCGGCCCTACTCCTGCGCGCCGAGCTCCTCGAACAGCCTGCAGATCTGCTCGATCACGTAATCGCGCGCCGGCGACGGATAGCTCATCTGCCGCCGCGTCAGGTGGATCGGGAACACGATCCGGTCGTCGAACGGCAGCGCGCACAGCAACCCGGCCGCGAGCTCCTGCCGCACGAAGACGCGCGGCAGAATCGTGACGAGATCCGACTCGAGGAGCAGCTCGCGGATCGCCGGCGACAGCGGCTGCACCTCGAACATCGGCTCCGGCGCGGCCGCGCCGTGCCGCAGGAAGCAGTTGTCGTACGTGATGCGCGGCACGGTGCCGGCCGCCGGCAGGATCCAGCGCGCGCCGACGACGTCGCCGACGCTGAGCTCTTCACGCTCGGCGAGCGGATGCCCGGCCCTGACGATGACCGAAGCCGGAAACTCCGTGACGAGCTCCGTCGCGATGCCGACGACGGGCCCTTCGATCGGCGGCGGCCCGATGAAGAAGTCGAGCTTGCCTGACATCAGCTTCGGCGCCAGCGCTTCGTAGTCGCCGACGGCCGTCGTCAAGCGGATGCCCGGCCGCTCCTGCATGACGCGCTGGATCAACGGGGCCGCGACGACGGCCTCGGTGAGCCAGCTCATGCCGAACGAGATCTGCTGCGTCTGGCTGCTGGCGCTCGTCAGCCCGCGCAGCTCGTTTTCGGCGAGCTTCAGGTTCGCTTCGATGATGCGCGCGTATTTCAGCAGGCGCTGGCCCGCCGCCGTCAGCTCGGCGCCGCGCGGGCCGCGCTCGACGAGCTTGAGGCCGACCTCGGTTTCCATGGCCCGGATGCTGCGGCTCAGCGCCGGCTGCGTGATCGAGAGCGCGTCCGCGGCGGCGCGGATGCTGCCTTTGTCGGAGATCTCGATCAGCTGGCGAAGGTGCTTCAGATCGAGATGCCGCAGCAACGCGGCCGTCACGATCTTTCACACCGGGTCTGCATGGCGCGAGTATACCGGGCGGGCCGCCGCACGCCGAAGCGCGCGGCGGCCCGCGACGCCGCCGGAGCCGTTACAGGTCGTCGATCGCGAGCGGCTCGGTAGCCGTGCTCCATGCCGTGCGGTGCTGCGCCTCGACGAGCCGCGCCTCGTCCTTGTCCTGCGCCACCAGGCTCTGCCACAGGCCGTACAGCAGCCGGCCGTCGCGCGGATACTTCGCGAGCGTTTCCCGGAACAGAGCCTCCGCCTCGGCCGGGCGTCCGTCCCGCAGCAGCGCCGCTGCCAGAGACTGGCGCACCGGGTAGAACCACGCGGGCGGCTCGTCGTACTGGATCGCCGCCTCGAGCTCCACGGCGCGGCGCCACGCGTCCACGGCCGCGGCCGTGTTGCCCGCCGCCGCCTCCATCTGCGCGTCGAGCACGCCGCTCGCGAGCGCGAGCAGGTCCGACGCCTTGTTGTTGATCATGTACTGCGCCTCTTCCGGCACGGCCTCCCGCTCGCGCTCGAAGCGCCGCTGCTCG
>JAFGNC010000599.1 GCA_016927175.1 Gammaproteobacteria bacterium
AGCAACCGTTCCGTCGTCAGCAACCGGTCCCGTCGTGAGCCACTGCGCGGAGGCTGGCATGCGAGCCGTGGCGCGTGCTGGCGTCGCACGCCCTCAAGGGCTGAGCGGAAGCCGGCGCCGCCCGCGGGCGACGCCGCGGCCCCCGAAGGTTGCGGCGTGGCCCGTCGTCGCGATCAGCCGCGGCGGCTCTTCGACGCCTGCTGCAGAAGCGACCTGATCTCGGCCCTGCGCCCCGCGTCGAAGATCGGTCTCGCCTCGACCGCAGGCGCATCGAGTGCGCGCTCGAGGCGCTCGACGGCACCATCGGTATCGCCGTGCTCGAGCAGGAACTCGCCGTAGAAGAAGTTCGCGTCGATGTTGCCCGGATCAACCGTCAGCGCCTTGCGGAAATATCCTTCGGCGAGATCGTCGTCGCCGAAGCCGATGATGCCTCCCGGGACCTTCGAGTACAGCGCGCCGAGCGACGCGTAGATGCCGCCGTCGAGCGCGGCGGGGTCGATCGACTCCGCCTCGTGCAGCGCCTTCCGCGCGGCTTTCGCATACTTCATCGCGCTCATCCCGCCCACCTCGCCGGCAAACGTGCTGAGCACGATGCCGCGCCAGGCGACGGCCTCGACGCGCCGGGGGTAACGCTCGGCGAGCTCGTCCGCGCGCCCCTGCAGCGCCTCGAAGGCCGACTTGCGGGCCTTGCCGTCCGTGGTCCGGTAGAGCGCCTCGGCCCACTCGCGCTGCAGCGCGAGCAATTCCGTGTCGAACCCGCCCTGTGCGGCGGCGGCCGTCCGCACGGATGCGGCACCGTCGTCCGCATCGGCGGCCGCGGCGATCTGCGGCAGGCCGCAGGCGATGCCATACAGGGCGATCGAAACCGCCGTTCGCGTAATCGTGTTCATCTCGAGTCTCCTAGACCTGGTGGGATGCAATCGCCTGGCGGGATTGCCATGGGGTGGTGGGATGCAACCGAAGGAGCCCGCGGCGCCGCCGGCGCCATGGCCGGGACTCGCGCCGGAAGCGCGGCGTAGCGACGGATGGTCGGCAGCTGCCTCCGCAGGATGCCGTCCACGACACCCGGCAGCAGACCGTTCAGCTTCGCCGCGACGCGCTCGCGCACGCCGAGCACCCATTCGCGTCTCTCCGTGACGAGCAGGCGCTCGATCGAAGCCGCCACGGTCTCGGCGGAATCCATGCCCACTTTGAGCTCCTCGTTCATCGCCCGGATCGCGTCGGTCGTGAGCGCGGTACGCGTCGCCCGCGGCGCTAGGTAGTGCACCTTGATCCGAGTGCCGGCGAGCTCTCTGCGCAGCGCCTCCGAAAAGCCCCGCACCGCGAACTTCGTCGCCGAGTACACGGTGAAGCCGGGATAGGCAATCGAGCCGAAGACGGAGCCCACGTTGACGATATGTGCCGGAGCGGCGGCCGCGAGCAGCGGCAGCAGCGCCTGGCACAGCAGCATCGGCGCGAGCACGTTGATACGCAGCGCTCGCTCGATTTCCTCGCTCGACTGCTCCTCGAAAAGACCGAAAGGATTGACGCCGGCGAGGTTGACCAGCACGTTGACCCGCGACTCCTGCGCGAACGCCGTCAGGGCCGCGCGACCGTCCGCGTCCGCCACGTTCGCGACGGCGGCCTCCGCGTCGATGCCTTCTTCGCGGAGCTCGGCGGTGAGCCGGGTCAGCGGCCCTTCGGCGATATCGGTCAGCCGTACCGCGGCGCCCGCGCGCCCGAGCCGCCGTGCGGCGGCCGAGCCGATACCGCCGCCCGCGCCGGTGATCAGCACACGCGCGTGGCCGAGCTTCATGCGACCTCCCGCCGGGTCGCGGCAGCCGTCGCGTCCGAATCGTCGATCGGACCGGCGCCCCGTGCTCTCGGCAACGCGTCGAACACGCCGCGGTAGAGCCGGAAGAACATCCGTGCCGCATGCAGCACGGCGGCCCGGTCCTCGTGCTCGTCGAGGCGGTTCAGCAGCGACGTCAGCCGCGCGACATGCTCGACGTCGACGCTGCCGTGCGACAACAGATAGCTGAAGGCGCGGTCAGGCAGAGCAAGCTCCTGCTGGATGATCCGCGCGGCGCGCGTCGCGATCGCGACGCTCGTGCCCTCGAGCACGTAGACCATGCCGAAGAAGCCGACAGGGTTGCCGCGCTGCACGGTGTCGTAAGCGTAGGCCACCATCGTTTCGGTCGCCGCGCTCGGCATGCCGGCCGCGACCGCTTCGGCGTCGCGGCCGATGGCACGAAGGTCGTTGAGGATCCACCGCTCGTGGCCGTACTCCTCGCCGATGTAGTCCACGACTGCGCGCCGCAGCCATTCGAGCCGCGGCGGCAGCCGGTTTCCGCACGCCATCAGCAGCGGCACGGTGTGGCGCACGTGATGATAGGCCTCGGCGAGGAATGCGGCGTACGAGTCGGCGCCGACCCGCCGCTCGAGACAGTCGGCGATGACCGGCGACGCGAGCAGTGCGGCGCGCGGCTCCGCGGTTTCCCTTTCCAGCAGCTCGAAAAAGCTCATGCATGACTCCTTGGAATGTCCGTCAGCAGTTCGTCGTAACAGCGATCGATACGGACTCGGTAGCGGCGCAGGATCCGTTCGCGCCTCGGCCGACCGTTCGCGGTCGAAAGACCGTTGGCGGCAGAGAACGGCTCGGACGCGGTAATCCACTGGCCGACCCTCGCGTAGTCCGGCAGCTCGGCGTTCACTTTCTCGACATGCGCGTCGATGTCCGCTTCCGTCGCGCCCGGCATGGGCACGAGGACCGCGACGTTCCAGGGCCGTGCCTCGCCGAACAGCGCGGCCTGCGCGATGTGCGGCGACGAGCCGAGCGCCGCTTCGACCCACTCCGGCGACACGTTGCGGCCGAAGGACGTGATGAAGACGTTCCTGCGCCGGCCGTGCACGTACAGGAATCCGTCGGGATCGAGCCGGCCGAGGTCGCCGGTGCGCACTTCTGCGACCGCTCCGCCGCCGCCGCTGTACGGCGCGTCGCCTGAACCGGCGGCGGCGGACTGATGCGTATAGCCGCTCATGACGGCACCGGATACGACGATCTCTCCCGACTCGTCGACGCGCACGCGCGCGTGCGCCAGCGGACGGCCGACGCTGCCGACTCGGCGCGCGCCCGGCGTGTTCAGCGCGACCACGCTGCCGCACTCCGTCAGCCCGTAGCCCTCGTAGACGGGCAGGCCGCACCGCTCCGCACGCTCGAGCAGCGACTGCGAAGTGTGAGCGCCGCCGACCGCAATGAACCGCAGCGATTCCGGCCGCGCGCCTCCGCCTTCGATCACCCGCACGAGCGCATCGAGCATCTGCGGAACGACGATGATGCTGTGCGGACGGTACGAACCGATGCATGTCAGCAACCGAAGCGCGTCGAGGCGCGCGCTCCCGACCAGCCCCGTCTCGGCCGAGCCGGGCACGGCGACCTCCGCTCCCGCGAGCAGCGGCGCGTAGACCCCTGCCACGTTCTCGAGCAGCGTCGGCAGCGGCAGCAGGCACAGATGCCGCCGGACGTCGACGGCTCGGGTCGCCTCGCGGACCGACTCCGCTACGGACTCGAGCGTTGCGATCGGCAGGCGAGCGCCCTTCGGCTCACCGGTCGTCCCCGACGTATAGCTGATCCGGACCGCGTCCCGCGGCGGCGCGGCGTCGGGCGCCGGGCGGAGCCGCAGCAGCCGCATTCCGTCCGGCAGGGCCGCGAGCGGCTCCGCGCCGAGACAGATGCCCGCAGCGGCGCTCGCGGCGTCGGCGAGCATGGCGTCGGCGCCGCTGTCCCGGAGCACGTGCCGCAACTGGGCCGGCGAGAAGAAGTCCGGCACCGGAACGACGCTGGCGCCGGTATTCAGCGCGGCGACATCCGCGATGACCCACGCCGGCCGGTTGCCGGCGGCGAGCGCGAACGTACCGACCCGGTGCCGGCGCAGAACCACGCTCCATTCCTCGACGCGGGCGGCGAGCTCCGCATAGCCCACCCGCTCGTTGGCATCTACCAGCGCGGACGCCGACGGCATTGTTGCGGCATGACGCCGTATCGCGTCGACAACCGCGCTCACGCCCGCTCTCCAGCAGCTTCACCGACCGGCGTCCAGGGCGTGCGCCGCGGCAGCCAGCGCGGCACGTGGCTGCAGTAGTCGTGGTATGGCTTTCCGAATCTTCGGCGCAGCGCCGGCTCCTCGGACACGGCGATGTACACCGCGTTGACGGCCGCGAACGCCGCGAACCAGACGAGCAGCGGCAGGGACGCGAAAATCAGGGAGTGGCCGAGAAGAATCAGGAACAGCCCGAGCTTCATCGGATGACGGCAACGGCGGTAGGGCCCGGCCAGGACGAACGCGGTCGGAGGATCCCAGGGCGCGAGCGTGCCGTGACCCTGCCGGACGAAAAGCTGGATGGCGCTCGAGACGAGTATCAGGCCGCCGGCGACAAGAGCTGCGCCGGCCGACAGGCGCAGCGCTCCCATAAGGTCCGCAACGCGCGCCGCACCGCCGGCCGAGTCCGTCGCGACGACGATCGCCGCCGGAATCGCAACGACGTTGAGCAGCGGCAGAAGCGCGATCGCGCGCACGTGACGCCACAGGGAAACCGTCTCCGACGGGGAAACCGTTGCCGGCGGGGAAACCGTCGCGGACAGACCGGGACGTGCGTTCACGCCGCAACCTCCCCGGCACGAGCCGCGGCCGGTACGCCGTCGCACAGCCTGCCGGCCATGACCACCGGATCGTGGTCGTAGTACGTTCCCCAGTCGTTGTCCCGAGCCCGCAGCAGGGACTGGTCGGCGCCACAGAGTAAGAGGGGCGAAAGGTCGAGGCGGCTGAACACCCTTTGCACGGTGTCGGCTGCCGTGAAAACGACCCACTCGTAACCCCTGTCGATCAGAAACGGAATCAGCAATCGCACCATCGACAGCGCCGCGCGGCCGTCGCGGCAGGCGAGGCTGCCGATTTCCACGATTCTGTCGCGCGGCACCGCCACGCCGAGCTGCTCAAGCAGCACGCGCTCGATCGGCAGCCGCGTGTACTGCTCGAGAAACAGCGTCTCGTCCCCGGCTCCGCGACAACCGACAGCCGCGATCTCCCGGCCGTTGCGGTCGACCAGTGCGGTCAGCTGCGGCATGAAGCAGCGAAGGCGCGCGCCGAAGTGCTTCGCGTACGCGTCCGCGATGAAAGCTTCGACGTCTTGGCGCCGCGCGGATCGATGGTCGTGCACGATCAGACGCGGCGCTTCAGGGACGATGCGCAGCACGCGCGACGGTCGGCGGTGTGTGCCTTCGTAATATGAGTCTGCGGCATTGGCGAGCGGCGCGACGCTCGACGTGCACGAGGACGATCCGGTCGGTCCGCTCACGAATGTCTCTCCGTCCGTTGAGCCGGCGCGCCCCGGTGGGCGCGCGCGGGCACTGAATCTCCGTTTCGAGGATTAGACGGAGCGGCGCCGGGGAATCATTCGGTCGGAGGCCGGATTGCGTGGCCGCGGGTTCAGTGTCGGGCGGAACGAGACCGGCGCACGCGATGCGCGCGACGGTCACGAGGAGGTGGACCGTCAGCGCTCGAGATCGACCGGCGGCCGGCGATGGGCCTTGCGCCCGGTAAACATCGCCGAGATGATCGTGCCGCCTTCCCGGATCTCCGTCACGACCGCAGCGGTGACGTGTATCAGGATCAGCACGACCAGCAGGTAGAAGTTCAGCTCGTGGATATCGACGATCGGCGCGCGGAACGCGCGCATGTCCGCATACGCCTGCGCGTCGACGGTGTCCGGAGCGTAAGGCTGCACCAGCGCCGGGTCCTGCGTCGCGCCTGCGACCCAATCCCGCATCGCCCCGCCGAACGGCGGCATGTAGACGTCGGTGCCCGCCAGCACGAGCCCGGTCAGCGCCTGTACGACCAGCAGCACGAGCAGCAGGGTCAGGAAGATCCTGCCGAGCGGGTCGTGACCCAGATAGAAAGGAGCGTCGCGCCGCGCGTAACCGGCGATGAAATCCTTCGTGCGACGCAGGTAGCCGCGGCCGCCGGGCAGCAGCGCCCTCCACCGCGCATTCGGCCCGCCCACGAACGCCCACACGATCCGCCACGCGAGGTTCAGCGCGAACACGTA
>JAFGNC010000600.1 GCA_016927175.1 Gammaproteobacteria bacterium
GGGAGACTATGGCTGACGTCTACATCGGCGTCGGCAGCAACGTCGAGCCCGAGCGTCATCTGCGGAACGCCGTCGCGACGCTCGCGGAGCGCTTCGGCGCGCTGCGTTGCTCCGACGCCTATTCGAGCCCGGCGTACGGTTTCAGCGGCGCGGACTTCCTGAACATGGTGGTGGGCTGCTCGACCGCCGCCGAGCCGGACGGCGTCGAGCAGGTGCTTCACGACATCGAGTACGAGGGCGGCCGGCTGCGTCGCGGGCCGCGCTTCGCGTCCCGGACGCTCGACCTGGACCTGCTGCTCTACGGCGCCATGGTCGACGCCCGGCGCCGCGTGCCGCGCGACGACGTGTGCCGCTATCCGTTCGTGCTGGGGCCGCTCGCGGATATCGCGCCGGATCTGCGCCACCCGCTGACCGGCCGCCGCATCGCGGACGAGTGGGCCGGCATGCGGCGCCGGGCCGAGTGCCGGCTGAAGCGGGTCGGGCCGCTCGAGGGACTGCGCTAGGAAAGCTCTGCACAGGGTCCGTCGTGGATGCGATGCAAGGCGAGAATCGCTTCGAAAGCGCAGCGTACACGGGAGCGACTTTCAACGCCGCAGCGCGCCGCCACGGACCCTGTGCAGAGCTTCCCTAGCAGCGCGTCAGCGCAGGGGACGCTCGGAGAGGCTCCCGGTTACCAGCCGACGCTGCGGCCGCCGTCGACCGCCAGCACCTGACCTGTCACGTAGACCGCGTCGCGAGCCAGGTACAGCACGGCCGAAGCGATGTCCTCCGGATCACCGGTCCGCTTCAGCGGAACTTCCCGGATGATCGCCTGCTGCACTTTGTCCGGCATGCCGGACTCCGGCCACAGGATGGCTCCGGGCGCCACGCCGTTGACGCGTACACCGTCCGGCCCGAGGTCCTTGGCCAGCGACCGCGTCAGCATCGCGAGGCCCGCTTTTGCCGCGCCGTAGACCGCATGGTGGCGCAGGGGACGCTGCGCGTGGATGTCCACGATGTTGACGACCACGCCGCGCGCTTCCTTCAGGTACGGCAGCGCCGCCTGGGTCAGGAACAGCGGCGCCTTCAGGTTGCTGTCGATGAGATCGTGCCACTGCTCGCGCGTGATCGTGCCGAGCGGCGTCGGATAAAAGCTCGACGCGTTGTTGACGAGAATGTCGAGGCGCGAGGTGCGGGCCACGACTTCGCCGACCACACGCTCCAGAGTATCGAAATCCCGCAGGTCTCCGCGGACCGTGAAGGCCGAGTCCGGACGAACCTCGTTGAGCTCGGCCGCGACCCGTTCCGCATCCGCCGAGGAGCTGAAGTAATGCACGGCGACGTTGGCGCCGGCCCCGTGCAGGTAACGGGCGATCGTCGCGCCGATCCGTTTCCCGGCGCCGGTCACGAGCGCCCAGCGCCCGTCGAGAGTTCGTGGTGACGTGCTCACCGTTGCAGCTCCGCTCCGACAGTGCGCGTAAGGTTACACTAGGTGCTCCCGCAGGCGCCCGCGCCGCAACGCGGCAATCTGCCCGCGCCCGTCGACACACCATGAACAGAGCCCCTCCGCAATTCCCCGCGCCGGATCCCGCCGCGCTGGCGGTCAGCCGCGAGCTGACCGCCCGGATCGCGCAGGAGATCGAGCAGGCCGGCGGCTGGATCAGCTTCGATCGCTACATGCAGCGCGCGCTGTACGAGCCGGGTCTCGGCTATTACAGCGGCGGCAGCACGAAGCTCGGCGCCGGCGGCGATTTCGTCACGGCGCCGGAGCTCGGTGACGCGCTGGCGCGGGCGGCCGCGACCGTGCTTGCGCCAGTGCTTCGCGGCAGCTCGGCGCCGACGCTGCTCGAGCTCGGGGCCGGCTCCGGCGCATGGGCCGAGCAGCTGATTCGAGCGCTGGACGCGGCGGGCGCGGGGCCGCGGCGCTGTCTGATCCTGGAGCCGAGCGCCGAGCTCCGGGACCGGCAGCGGCGGCGTCTCGCACCGCTCGGATCGCGCGCCGCCTGGCTCGGCCGGTTGCCCGAGCAGGCAATCTGCGGCGCCATCGTCGCGAACGAGGTCGTCGACGCCCTTCCGGCGGCCGTGTTCGTCAAGCGCGCCGGCCGCATCCTGCCGCTCGGCGTGCGGCACGACTCGCAGGGACTCGCGTGGAGCGAGGGACCCGAGCAGCCGGAGCTGTCGGCCGCCGTCGCGGCGCTCGAGAACAAGCTGCCGCGGCCGCTGCCCGACGGCTACCGCTCGGAGATCAGGCTCGGGCTCGCGGCGTGGATCGCGGCGCTCGGCGCATCGCTCGAACGCGGCGGCCTGCTGCTCGTCGACTACGGCTACGACCGAAAGGACTATTACCGCCCCGAGCGCTCGAGCGGAACGCTGATGTGCCATTACCGCCACCGCGCGCACGCCGACCCCTTTCTGTGGCCGGGCCTGCAGGATCTGACCGCGTGGGTGGATTTCAGCGCCTGCGCCGACGCTGCCCGGAACGCCGGCTTCGACGTCGCCGGCTATACGACGCAGGGGCAGTTTCTGGTCGAGGCTCTCGGCGCCGGTCTGCTCGGCCGCGGCGAGCCGACGCCGCAGGCGCTGAGCGCGCTGAAGACGCTGGTGCTGCCGGGCGAGATGGGAGAGCGCTTCAAGATATTGTGGCTGACGAAAGGCGTCGACGGCTTGCCTCTGCCGGGCCGCGACCTGCGCCGGCGGCTGTGATGCCCGCAGCCACCGGGGCGCGCGTCGCAGCCGGCGGCTCCGGGGCTCGCGGGCGAGCGACCTCTCTCTGCCGCTCGGGCTTCGCGCCGGCCGCTCGGGCTTCGCGCCGGCCGCTCGGGCTTCGCGCCGGCCGCTCGGGCTTTGCGCCGGCTGCTCGGGCTTCGCGCCGGCCGTTCCGGCTCGCGCCGGCCGCGCCGGTCGCTCCGGCCGCTCGGGCGCAGATCAGCCGCTCAAGCGCCCGTCGCCCCGGAGCGCGGCGAAGCACCGGTCCGCGGAGCGGACGCGACGGCACCGCGAATTGCGTCGATCCGGCGCTCGCGCAGCGCGTCGCCGAGGTCGCGGCCGCCGAGGCCGGTCTGCTCCGCGAGCGCGCGCGCGTCGACGGCTGCCGCGGCTGCGAGCGCCGCGAGCAGCCGGTTCGCCTGCGGGTACGGCGCCTCCTCGAGACCTTTGCGCCCGCGCGCGTCGGCTTCGCATGCAAGCAGGAACTCCTCGAACCGCCGCGGCTTTCTGAACGCGTCCACCGTCTCGAGCAGCTTCAGCACCGTCGACGGCCGCAGCTCGTCGGCCCGATGCACGAGGCCGTGATGCCGAGCCACGTGGGCGGCCAGATCGTGAAATGCGCGCGGCACGGGCATGCGCTCGCACAGCGCCTCCAGCAGCTGCACCGACCGTTCTTCGTGACCCCGATGCCGCGGCAGAATCTCCGGCGGCGTCGTGCCCTTGCCGAGGTCGTGCGTCAGGACGGCGAAGCGCACGGTCGGCGCGTCCGTCAGCCGCGCCGCCAACCGCAGCGCCATCAGCACGTGTACGCCCGTGTCGATTTCCGGATGCCAGCGCTCCGGTTGCGGAATGCCGAAAAGCGCATCGATCTCGGGATAGATCCTGGCCAGCGCGCCGCAGCCGCGCAACGTCTCGACGAACACGTCCGGCCGCGGCATCGCGAGCGCTTTCTCCGTCTCTTTCCAGACCCGCTCGGGGCGCAGCGCATCCACCTCGCCGTTGTCGACCATGTCCCGCATCAGCCGCTGCGTCTCGGCTGCGACGGTGAAGCCGAGCTCGGCGAACTGCGCGGCGAAGCGGGCCGTGCGCAGTATCCGCACCGGGTCCTCGCGGAAAGCCTCTGACACGTGGCGCAGCTTGCGGTCCTCGAGGTCGCGCCGGCCGCCGCAGGGATCGACGAGACGGCCGTCGGCATCGCGCGCCATCGCGTTGATCGTCAGGTCGCGCCGCTCGAGGTCCTGCTCGAGCGTGATGTCCGGCGTCGTCTCGAACGTAAAGCCGGTGTAGCCGGGGGCGATCTTGCGCTCGGTGCGCGCGAGGGCGTACTCCTCGCCGGTCTGCGGGTGCAGGAAAACCGGGAAATCCTTGCCGACCCGGCGATAGCCGAGCGCGAGCAGCTCGTCCGCGGTCGCCCCGACGACCAGCCAGTCGCGCTCGCGCACGGGCCTGCCGAGCAGCGCGTCCCGCACCGCGCCCCCGACCTCGTAAATCCTCATTGCGTCACTATACCGGAGAGCCCGTCATGGTAATGTTCGCGCCATGCGAAATCTGCTCAGTCTCCTCGGGCTGATCGCACTCGGCTCGACCCTCAGCAGCTGCGCAATGCCGTTCTACTGGCAGGCCATCGGCGGCCAGTGGGAGCTGCTGCGCAAACGAACACCGATCGAGGAAGTGCTCGCGGATCCGGAGCAGGACGAGCACGTCCGCGCCGCTCTCGCCAAGGTGCCGCAGATCCGCCGCTTCGCGGTCGAGGTGCTCAGGCTGCCGCGAAACGAGAGCTACACCACCTATGCGGATCTCGGGCGCGACTACGTCGTCTGGAACGTGATCGCGACCGAGGAGTTTTCGGTCAACCCGAAGCGCTGGTGCTATCCGTTCACGGGCTGCGTCTCGTACCGCGGCTTCTTTCAGCCGGAGAGCGCGCAGAGATTCCGCGAAGCGCTCGAGCGCGACGGCCTCGACACGTATCTCGCCGGCGCCACGGCGTACTCGACGCTCGGTTACTTCGCCGATCCGATCCTGAATACGATGCTGGTCGGCGGCGAGCAATACATAGCGTCGGTGCTGTTCCACGAGCTGGCGCACCAGCGGCTCTACGTCAAGGACGACAGCGGTCTCAGCGAAGCGTTCGCGACCGCGGTCGAAGAGTACGGAACGGAGCTGTGGCTTCACAGGTACGGCAGCGACGGTGCCGTGGCCGATTACCGCCGCCGCGCGCGCTACCGGGCGCAGTTCTCCGAGCTCGTGGCGCGGCAGCAGAACCGGCTTCGGGAGGTTTTCTCGCGCTCGCTGCCGCCGGAAACGAAGCGCCGCGCCAAGGAGCAGGCGTACGCGACGATGCGGGAGGAGTACCGGGCGCTGAAGGAGTCGTGGGACGGCGCGACGGATTACGACCGCTGGTTCGCGCAGCCGCTGAACAATGCGATGCTCGCATCCGTCGCGACGTACCGGCGCTGGCTTCCGACTTTGAAGTCTCGGCTCGAGCGGGTGGGCCCCCAGAGGTTCTACGAGGAGATGGAAGAGCTGTCGCTGATGTCCTCCATCAGCCGGCAGATCGCGCTCGAGCAGTGGGACGTCGAGCGGCTGGAGCGGCCGGAGGAGCCGCTGCTAACCGGCACCTGACGGGGTGCGGGGCGGCGCCGGCCGCGTCGTTCTGCCGAGATACGCCGGCACGATCGTCGCCATCGACTTCGGTGCGATGCCGAGATTCGTCAGTCCGTTCTCGCTGCAGACACCCGCAACGCTCAGCGACTCGAAGTTGTCGATCGAAAACGGTTTGCCGGGGATCAGATAATCGGCGACGGCGGCCTGCAGCCGCCCGAGGGGCTTCGGCAGCGGCACTACCGCCCGCCGGATGCGCAGCTGCCGCTTGAGGAAGCCGACGACCTCCCCGAGCGAATAGATTTCCGGTCCGCACAGCTCGTACGTTCGGCCGCTGGTATGGCCGTCCTCGACGGCCCTGACGAAGGCGAGCGCGACGTCCTCGACATAGACCGGCGACATGCGCGCGTCCGCGCAGGGCAGGGGCAGCACGGGCAGCACCTTCAGCAGGCCCGCGAAGCGATTCGTGAAGGAGTCGCCGGGGCCGAATATCGTGGACGGCTTGAAGATCGTGTAGCGGATGTCGCCGCTCTGGTTCCTGACCAGCTGCTCGGCCTGGCCCTTCGTCCGCAGGTAGTGGCTGGGCCCTCTGTCGGCGTTCGCCTTCAGCGCGCTCATGTGGATCAGGCGGTCGACGTCGGCATCGTTGCACGCGCGCAGCAGCTTCTCGACCAGGTCGACGTGAACGTGCTTGAAGCCGCTCCCGTCGTGGCCGCGCTCGTTCAATATGCCGATCAGATTGACGACGGCGTCGCAGCCGGCTACGAGTCGCGCGAGCACCCGCTCGTCGTGCACGTCGGCAACGATCAGATCGACGCCCGGAAAAACGAGCAGATCGCGATGGCGCTGCCGGCTGCGGGTCGGGATCCGCACCCTGTAGCCGAGCCGCACGAGCTGATTGACGATGGCGCGGCCCACGAACCCGGTGCCGCCGAGCACGCAGATGCTGCGAGGTGGAGGTTTGACCGTCATAAAAGAACAGAGAAGCGAAAAGAAGCGAAGGTTCAGCGCATCAGAAGCAGCAGCTCGCGGCTGTCGCGCTGCACCATCAGGATCACGGAGCGCGCGCCGGCAATCACCGCCTCCGCCTCGGCCACGGTGCGGATGCTCTGCCGGTTGATGGACGTGACGACATCGCCGGCGCGAAGCCCCCGCTCGTATGCGGGGCTGCCCGGCGCGACGGCGATCGCGGTGAGGCCCTGGGGCCCCGGCGCGTCCGTCGGCGAGAACTGCGCGCCTTCGAAAGCGGAGTCGTCGATCGTCGCCGGCGTGGCGAAAGCACGCGGCACGTCCGCGGCGGAGCCGAGCGTCGCGGCAATCGTGCGCTCCCGCCCGTCCCGCACGATGCCGACGTCGACGCGATCGCCCGGCCTCATCAGCCCGATCGCGGCGCGCAGCGAGCCCGCGTCGCGAACCCGCCTGTCGTTGACGCTGACAATGACGTCGTTGACCTCGATACCGGCCTTTTCGGCCGCGGAATCCGGCGACACCGCCATGACCAGCGCACCGGACGTGTCTTTGAGGCCGTATGTCGCCGCGATATCCGCGCTGACGTCGTTGATCGAGACTCCGAGGAGACCCCGGCGGACTTCGCCATGAGCGATCAGCTGCTCCATGACGTTCCGTGCCATGTTGGCCGGGATCGCGAAGCCGATGCCGATGTTGCCGCCGCCCCGCGAGATGATCGCGGAGTTCACGCCGACGAGGCTGCCCGTCAGGTCGACCAGCGCGCCGCCGGAGTTGCCCGGATTGATCGATGCGTCGGTCTGGATGAAGTTCTCGTAGGCGTCCGGATTGATGTTGCTGCGCCCGAGTCCGCTGACGATGCCGGACGTGACGGTGTGCGACAGCCCGAAAGGATTACCGATCGCCACGACGAAATCTCCGACCCTCAGCCGGTCCGAATCCGCGAGCTCGATCTGCGCGAGCGAGTCGGCCGCGACCTGCAGCACGGCGATGTCCGAGCCCTCGTCGGACCCGATGACCTGGGCGTCGAGGCTGCGGCTGTCGAACAGCGTCACCGTGATCTCGTCCGCGTTGGCAACGACGTGATGGTTGGTCAGGATGTAGCCGTTCTCCGCATCGACGATGACTCCGGAGCCCGCGCTCTGCACCGGCCTGTCATTCTCCGGAAAGAACCGCCTGAACAGCGGGTCCTCGGCGAACGGACTGTCGATCCTGACGACGCCGCTGACGGAGATGTTGACGACGGCGGGCGACACCCGCTCGATCATCGGGGCCAGCGTCGGGACGCTGCTCGGCAGCTGCGCCCCGGCGAAGCCCGGCATCAGCAGCAGGAGCAGCAACGCGCTGAACGGCGCGCGTATCAGCCGGTCGTGGCGGAGCAGGCCACCTGAAGCGATCATAAGCTGTACCACCTGAGTGAGTTCTTGTCGGCCGCACCGCCGAAGCTCGGCGGCCCGCTGCGCTCTCGTCCCGGAGCGCTCGAACGGGCATTGTAAGGTCGTTGCGAAGAAAACGCCCAATGGCCCCGAACGGCCGGCAAGCCGTCCGGGGCCGTCCGTCGGCAGTCAGCGCCGCCCGGCGGGCTAGTTGACCTCGATGCGGCGCGGCTGCGCGGCCGCCTGCTTCGGGATCGTCACGGTCAGCACGCCGTTGCGGTAGTCCGCGCTGACGGCTTCCGCGTCGGCCGCCTGCGGCAGGCTGAACCGCCGCACGAAGCTTCCGCTGATCCGCTCGGATCGCCGATACGTCTCGGCAGCGTCGCCGGCACGGACCTCGCGGCTGCCGCGGATCGTCAGAACCCCTTTTTCCATCGTGATGTCGAGGTCTTTCGATTCGACGCCGGGCACGTCGGCACGGATAACGAACTTGTCGGGCTCTTCCAGGATGTCGACCGCCGGCACCCACTGGCGCGAGCCGTCGGTGCGCGCGGAGAGCGCGCGGTTCGCATCCTGCTGCAGGCGGCTCACCAGCTGCCACGGGTCGTAGAGGTTGATCTGCATGATTGAGTCTCCGGGAATTTCGATGATGTGCTGCCGGCTTAAGTTGGGCACCACCGCGGACCTTTCAAGCCGGCGCGAGCAATTCCTGTGGACGAGCTGTGCGGGAACGGGGGAAAGAATGGGGACACCCGGTACACAACATATAGTGTCTGGCGATCCTCGGAGCGGACGCCTGAGTCGCCGCCGCAGGCCTCGTGGAAAGTTTCGAGGGTCCATGCGTAAGCTATTGTTTATATAGGATTATATGACTTGCACGAATTTCACTTAAATCCTTGACACGGCCCGTAGGGAAGCCTACCCTACGACTCGACGACACAACATCTTGTGTCGGGATTTTCAGCCAGAACTTGGTTTGCAGGGCCGCGGTCGTAGGCTCGTGGGGGAGCTTTGCGCCTTTGACCGCCCGATCGATCGGCGGCGCCGCGACCCCTGTCACCGAGTCTCTGTGGGGAGGTGCCGGACGATATGAGCATGGCGTTGGACGTGAAGGCGGTGCGGCTCGCAGACATTCCTCTGCAGGTTGCGTCGCTCGACATCTGGGACACGAAATACCGCCTCAAGACCAGGGCCGGCGAGCCCGTCGACCGCGACATCGAGGCGACCTACGAGAGGGTCGCGCGCGCGCTCGCGGAGGTCGAGGCCCCGGCCACGCGGGACGAATGCTACAGGCGCTTCCTGTGGGCGCTGCAGAGAGGTGCGATCCCGGCGGGTCGGATTATGTCCAACGCCGGAGCCGAGCAGCACAAGCCGGCGACGTCCACGATCAACTGCACCGTGTCGGGCACCGTCCAGGACTCGATGCACGACATCCTGGACAAGGTCCACGAAGCGGGTCTGACACTGAAGGCGGGCTGCGGGATCGGCTACGAGTTCTCGACGCTGCGCCCGCGCGGCGCCTATGTCTCCGGCGCCGGCGCTCATACGTCGGGTCCCCTGTCCTTCATGGACATCTACGACAAGATGTGCTTCACGGTGTCGTCCGCCGGCGGGCGGCGCGGCGCGCAGATGGGCACTTTCGACATCGGCCATCCCGACGTCCTCGACTTCATCCGCGCGAAGCGCGAGAACGGCAGGCTGCGCCAGTTCAACCTGTCGCTGCTGATCACGGACGAATTCGTCGAGGCGGTCAAGAACGACGCCAGCTGGCGGCTCGCGTTTCCGATGACGGCCCAGGAGGCCGACGACGAAGGTCTCGATCTGGACGACCCGGAGCAGGTCGTGTGGCGGGAATGGCCCACGACGGAAGGCTACGTGACGGACCACCGCGGGCTCGTCGCCTGCCGTGTCTACCGGACCCTGCCGGCCCGGCGCATGTGGGACCTGATCATGTCGTCGACGTACGACTTCGCGGAACCCGGTTTCGTGCTGATCGATCGCGTCAACGAGATGAACAACAACTGGTGGTGCGAGACGATCCGCGCGACGAATCCTTGCGGCGAGCAGCCACTGCCGCCGTATGGTGCGTGCCTGCTCGGCTCCGTGAACCTGACGAAATTCGTCGTCGCGCCGTTCACCGAGCGCGCGTACTTCGACTGGGAGGAGTTCCGGGAGGTCGTCAAGGTCTTTACGCGGATGCTCGACAACGTCGTCGACGTGAACGGCCTGCCGCTTCCGACGCAGCGCGAGGAAATCCTGCGCAAGCGCCGCCACGGCATGGGCTTTCTCGGCCTCGGCTCGGCGATCACGCTGCTCGGGATGCGCTACGGCTCGGAAGAATCGCTCGAGTTTACCGAGAGGGTCTCCCGCGAGCTGGCCGTGGCCGGCTGGGAGACCGGGCTCGAGCTCGCGAAAGAGAAAGGCATGGCTCCGCTGCTGGCGGAAACCTTCGTCGTCGACGAGGAGATGCTGCGCAAGCGCCCGGAAATGCGCAAGGACGGCTGGAAGGTCGGCGACGAGATTCCGGGCCGGACGCTGCATGCGCGGTACAGCCGCTACATGCAGCGGCTGCGCGAGGCGGCGCCGAAGCTCGTGGACGAGCTCGAGGAGCACGGCGCCCGGTTCACGCACCACAGCTCCATAGCGCCGACCGGCACGATCTCGCTGTCGCTCGCGAACAATGCGAGCAACGGCATCGAGCCGTCGTTCGCTCATCATTATTTCCGCAACGTGATCCGCGAGGGCAAGAAATCGAAGGAGAAGGTCGACGTCTTCTCGTTCGAGCTGCTCGCCTACCGCGAGCTCGTGAACCCGAAGGCGCTGCCGGGCTCAGAGGAGCCGGGCGAGCGTCTGCCGGATTACTTCGTCAGCTCCGACGACGTGAAGCCGGCGGAGCACGTGGACATTCAGGCGGCGGCGCAGAAGTGGATCGATTCCTCGATATCGAAGACGGCGAACGTGCCGACCGACTATCCCTACGAGGATTTCAAGGACATCTATCTGTACGCCTACGAGAAGGGATTGAAGGGGTGCACGACGTTCCGCTTCAATCCCGAGGCCTTCCAGGGCGTGCTGGTCAAGGAGAAAGACCTCAAGAACACGACTTATCGGTTCACGCTGGCCGACGGCTCGGTCGTCGAGGCGAAGGGTGACGACGAGGTCGAATACGACGGCGAGATCCATACCGCGGCGAATTTGTTCGACGCGTTGAAGGAAGGTTACTACGGAAAGTTCTAGCGTCGCCGCGACAGCCGGGCAGAGGCAACAGACATGTCAAAGATCAAGATAGAGCACAAGATCGTCAAATACGCCGTCGCGCGGGACGAGCCGGAAAAGGAGGCGGAGGCGGGCGCGATTGCGGCGGCAGCGGATGCCGCCGAGCGGCAGAGCTCCGATTCCAACGTCATCCGGATGCACGAGAAGCTCGAGCGTCCGGAGGTGCTGATCGGCTCGACGTACAAGGTCAAGACGCCGGTCTCCGACCACGCGATGTACGTGACGATCAACGACATCGTGCTGAACGAAGGCACGCCGCACGAGCAGCGCCGGCCGTTCGAGATTTTCATCAACTCGAAAAATCTCGACCACTACCAGTGGATCGTGGCGCTGACCCGCATCATGTCGGCCGTGTTTCGCAAGGGCGGCGACGTCACCTTCCTGGTCGACGAGCTGAAAGCCGTGTTCGACCCGCGCGGCGGCTACTGGCAGCCGGGCGGCAAGTTCATGCCGTCGATCATCGCGGAGCTCGGACACATCGTCGAGAAGCACCTGATCGGCATCGGTCTGCTGAAGCCGTCCGGGCCGAGCGAGGACCAGATCCGGTACATCGAGGAGAAGCGGGCGGAGTTCGAAGCCCGCGGCGTGCAGAAGGACGCCTTCGCCGAGAACACGTTCCCGGAAGGCGCGCAGCTGTGCAACAAGTGCAACACGGCCGCGGCCGTGCTGCTGGACGGCTGCATGACCTGTCTGAATTGCGGTTATTCGAAGTGCGGCTGAGCCCGGAGATTTAGGCCACGGAGGGGCCCGGCAGCGATGAGCCGCAGGTTCGCGGCTCGAGGTTTCGCTGGTCCGCCGTTGGTCCGCTCCCAGTGGATACGGGGGCGGGCCTTTTTTCTCGAGGCTCGAATGCGTATCCGGCACCGCGGCGCGATCCGGCCGAGAGCCGCACCTCCGAACCCGTTAGAATGGCGCAGGCTGCCTCGCGGCGGGGTTAGATCGTGTGACGGTGCAGGTTCCGGATTTTTCCGCTTTGCGCGTGCTCGTCGCGGGCGACGCGATGCTCGACGAGTACTGGTTCGGCGACACCGGGCGGATATCGCCCGAGGCGCCCGTACCGGTGGTCAGGACCCGATCCGCCGAGCAGCGGCCAGGAGGAGCCGCGAACGTTGCGCTGAACCTGGCGGCGCTGGGAGCCCGGACGACGCTGGCCGCAATCGTCGGAACCGACGATCGCGGCGCGCACCTGACGAGCGCTCTGGAGCGGCGCGGCGTCCGCTGCCGGTTCGTCCGCTCCGACTCCCTCCCGACCGTGCACAAGCTGCGCGTTCTGGCGCGCAACCAGCAGCTGATTCGCCTCGATTCGGAGGAGTCACTGGCTGCGGCCGCGGCCGACTTCGGCGCGGCCTTTGCCGACGCTCTGCAGCAGGCGGACATCGTGATCCTGTCCGACTATGCGAAAGGCACGCTGAGCCGCGCGCGCGAGCTGATCGCTCTGGCCGGAGAGGCGGCGCTGCCGGTGCTGGTCGACCCGAAAGGTGCGGACTTCGAGCGCTATCGCGGCGCGACGCTGCTGACGCCGAACCAGGCGGAGTTTCAGGCCGTCGCCGGGCCGTGGGGCTCGGAAGCCGAGTTTCTGCAGAAGGGGGACGCGTTGCGGGCCGATCTCGACCTCGACGGGCTGCTCGTGACGCGCGGCGAGCGAGGCATGGCGCTGTTCACGCGCGCGGAGCCGCCGGTCGTGCTGAGCGCCGAGGCGCGGGAGGTGTTCGACGTGACGGGCGCCGGAGACACCGTCATCGCGCTGATGGGCGCGGCGCTCGGCGCGGGGTTGTCTGCCGAGCAGGCAGCGCAGCTCGCGAACCTCGCGGCGGGCCTCGTCGTCGGCAAAATCGGCGTCGCGAGCGTAACCCGCGCCGAGCTGCGCCTTGCGCTGCACCGCCGCGGCGCGGGCGGCCGCGGACTGGTCAACGCCGACGAGCTCGAGGAGCTGATCACCGAAGCGAAAGGCCGCGGCGAGCGCATCGTCATGACCAACGGCTGCTTCGACATCCTGCACGCCGGGCACGTTGCCTACCTCGAGGAAGCGAAATCGCTCGGCAACCGGCTGATCGTCGCCGTGAACGACGACGCATCGGTCGCGAGGCTCAAGGGGCCGTCCCGCCCGATCACGCCGCTCGAGGACCGGATGGCCGTGCTGTCCGGGCTCGCGGCCGTCGACTGGGTCGTGCCTTTCGGCGACGACACGCCCGCCGCGCTGATCGGGCGTCTGCTGCCGGACGTGCTCGTGAAGGGAGGAGATTATCGGGTCGAGGAGATCGCGGGAGGCGACGCCGTGATCCGCAACGGCGGCGAGGTACGCGTGCTGACCCTGAAGCAAGGGCGTTCGACGAGCGCGCTGATCGAGGCGATGTCGCGCGCGAAATGAGCGCGCCCGCCGCGGGCAGCGGGCGCCCGGTTGCGATGCGACGCGGTGCCGGTCACGCCCCCCTCGCCCTGGCGTGCTTCCGCTGCGGCGCTCCCGCCGCTCGCGGCGGCGGACCGCCTACTGCAGCCAGCCGTCTACCTGCTCGACGTCTTCCACGGACAGGCTGCCGGCTGCCTGCCGGAGCCGCAGCACGTTGAGAATATAGTCGTACCGGCTGCGGGCGTAGTTCGTCTGCGCCTGGCGCAGATTCTCCTGCGAGACGAGCACGTCGACAGAGGTGCGCGTGCCGACCTCGAAGCCCGCCTCCGTCGCGCGCAGCGCGGTCTCGGCCGATTCGACGGCCTGAGCGAGCGCACGCACCTGCGAGATCGAGGACACGA
>JAFGNC010000125.1 GCA_016927175.1 Gammaproteobacteria bacterium
GGGGGGGGCGACAGCGATTTTGCCCGGACCTGAGGCACGTGTCCCATAACGACGCCAGATAGTAACCATAGGCAAGACCGATAGCGGGCCTGCGGGACAAGTGCTGTAATCGTTCGAGCTGCAAACCTTGGCCCGGCCCGCGCATTCTGCGGTTCCGCACGACGAAGATCATGAAGAAACAGAGCCTGCTGATCGCTGCATTCCTGTTGCTGACCTGCCCCATTCCACGAGTGGAAGCGCATCATTCCATCGTCGAATTCGACTACACCGTCGCTTATGCCGTGACCGGAAAGGTCAAGGAGCTGCAATGGACCAACCCGCATTCATGGGTGCAGGTGCTCGTTCCCGCCGCCAACGGTGAAACCATCGAGTTCGGCTTCGAGCTGGGCGCTCCGGTATTCAACATCCGTCTCGGCTGGCGCAAGGACAGCATCGTGCCGGGCGACGAAGTAACGGTCGTGTACTGCCCGTCGAAGAACGGCAGCCCGCGCGGCACGTTGTTGTTCGTTCACTTGCCTTCCGGCGAAGTCCTGTCCGGCGTGGCGCCGCGCATCTACTCCGGTCCTTCGGTGGAAGATCCGGCGACGGTGCCGGCACCGCCCCTGTTGGGCCGGAATTGAAGGAGGCGCCGCCATGCGATCCAGGCTTCGTTTGCTCCACGGCCTGTTGCTGACCTGCCTTGCCGGCGTAACGCACGGCGCGGAATTTGCGCGCGAGTCGTTCAACGGGGTCTGGCTCATTGCGCAGGACACGCCCGCCTTGCGTACGCTGGACGGCGCAGTCCCGCCTCTGTTGCCGGAAGCGAAAGCGCGTTACGAGCAGCACCTGCGCGCGCGCGAAAGCGGCGACACGTATTTCGATCGCGCCACCTGGTGCGCGGCAGTCGGGGTGCCGCGGCTGCTGCTCGCCAATCACCCCTTCGAGATCATGGTCGACAAGCGGCAGGTCGGTTTCTTCTTCGAATGGAACCGCTGGGTGCGGCTCGTCGACATGAGCGGCGCGGAGCTCGAACCCTATTATCCCATGTCGCTGGGTACGGCCAGCGGCACGTGGCAGGACGACGGCTCGCTGGTGATCGAGACGTCGGGGCTCATGCACGAAACGATCATGGATCACGCCGGCCTGCCGCACAGCGACGAGCTGGTGATGACGGAAACGCTGCGTCTGATCGACGCGGACACGCTGGAAAACCACATCCGTTTCGAGGATCCGCTTACTTTCAGCGCCCCGTGGGAAACGAAAGTGACGTATCGGCGCCAGCGAGGCGCGCGTCTGAAGGAAGACGTGTGCCTCGATCGCATCAAGCAGGGGTTGCCGCCGATATGACGCGCACGCACACGATGACGAACCTTCGCTACGTTGCGCGCGCCGTTCTCGCGGGCGCCTGTTTGCTTGCCGGCGTCGAAGCCGGCGCCCAAGGCGACGACTTCGGCATGAGCGCCCCGCCGCCCATTCCGGGCTACGAACCGTCCACCGATCCGCGCGATTTCAGCGGCCTGTGGCGGGCAAAGCCTGTACCCGGTTCCTTTTTGCCGTTCGTGCTCGGCGCCGAGCTGCCGTTCACCGACACCGCGAAGGCGCGCGTGGATCATGCGCTTGAAATGGCCGCCCAGGGCACGCAGCTGGCGACACCGCACATCATGTGCCGTCCCACCGGCGTCAATCAGGCGATAGGGCCCATCGCGCCCGTGTACGTGCTGCAGAACGCGGAGAAGATGGTGTTCGTCGTGATGGATGAAATCCGCGACATTCGCCAGGTGTATTTCGCCGACGCACATCCGGCGGATCTCGAGCCGAGCTACGGCGGGCATTCGATTGCGCGATGGGACGGCGATACCTTGCGCGTGGACACGATCGGCTACAACGGGCGCGGCGTGCTGAACAACGCGGTGCATTCCGCGGACATGCACATGACGCAGGCCATCACCAAGAGCGCCGATGGCCTGACGCTGCAGATCGAGATCACGCTGGACGATCCTGCGACTTTCACGCAGCCGGTTACGGTCAAGCGCGAATGGGCCTGGGTGAACGGTCAGCAGCCGCTGGAATTCGACTGCGAGGAGAATCCCCGCGAAGACAATTTCTCCGGCATGATCTTCGAGGAGGAATACCTGCGCCCGATTTGCATCCAGCACGAAGGGGAGGGCGAGGAACTATCGAAGGTCGTCTGCGAGAAGCCCTGATCGGGAGCTCACAGGCCGCCGAACCAACCGGTTGCTTCGGCTAATGCCGAGTTGCCCGTGTCCACGACGATCCAGCGCTTCGCGATCGGCCATACACCCTTCACGCGGCCGGCGCGCCCGGCTCGATCTGCCCGGCGGCACTGGCCGACACGAAGACGAGCCCGAGAATCACGTCCCGATACAGATAAAAGCCCGGCTCGAGCTCCGGCAGCGACTCGAGCAACAGCCCGACGGCGAACACCGGCACTTCGAATCCCGTCAGCTTCGCCACCCGCAGCGCGATCGCCGCGAGCTCGTCGGCCGATACAAGGGGCGGCGCGGGGCCGTCGAGCATGAAGTCCTCGACCTCGAGCAGGTCGAACAGGAACTGACCGCCTTTGTAGAAGGGGTGCGGCTCGAGCCGCTCGAGCCACGCGCGCGTGCGTTCCGGTTCGGCTCGCCGCCAGGCGGTCCCGAGGCGTGCGAACGTGCACAGCGCGCCGCGCTGGACGAGATTGTGGTCCCCGAGGATCGACAGCAGCTTGTGGTCGACGGGCGTGAACGGGTCACGAACGGAGGAGCCGCGCTTCTTCGCCATCTACAGCGCCCGCGTCGTCACGTAGTTCGCGATCTGGCGAAGCACGGCCTTCGCCGGATTCTCCTCGATGAATGAGACGTCCTTCTCGAAGCGCCGCACGCCCTGGCTCGCGAGCTTGTCCGCCAGCGCGATCGCATAGTCGATCGAGCCGGCCTTCTTCATGGCCGCCAGCATCTCTTCCGCATGCGCCTGTGTCTTCTCCGCGCGCGGCATCGTGTTGATCTTCTGCATCCGCCGCCGCACGCGCTCGGACGCTTCGCGGAACAGGTGGATCATCATGACCGTCCGCTTGCCTTCGAGCAGATCGCCGAGCGGCTCCTTACCGTAAAGCTCCGTTTCGCCGATCAGGTTCAACACGTCGTCCTGGATCTGAAACGCGATGCCGATCAGCCTGAAGGTCTCGTTGAAGCCGTCAAGCCGGGCCGGGTCCGTCTCGCCCGCGGCCACGGCGCCCATCCGGCACGGCGAGATGCACGTGTACCACCCCGTCTTCTTCGTGCTCATGCGGCTGTAGTCGGCGTCGCGCCGCGGCACGGTGTTGCGGCGGATCCAGCCGAGCTCGATCGCCTGGCCTTCGACCGTTTCGCGGCACATGTGCAGGATCTCGTGGATCAGGCCGAGCGTGCGGGCGAGACCGAGGCTTTCGAGGTTCGACAGCGTCATGTCTACGGCGAACAGGTTCATTGCGTCGCCGGTGTTGACGGCGAGGCCGACGCCGTAGGCTTCGTGCAGCGTCGGCAGGCCTCTGCGGTGCGTCGACTCGTCCGCGATGTCGTCGTGCACGAGGAACCCGTTGTGGAAGAACTCGAGCGCGGCCGCGGTCCGCAGCGCATCCTCCATGCGACCGCCGAGCGCCATGCAGGTCGCGATGGTCAGCGTCGGACGCAGGCCCTTCCCTTCGCGCGTCACGTACTGGCGCATCAGCTCGTACAGATCCTCGCGCGGCGCTTTGCGCGGAATCAGCCGCAACACCTCGTCGACGACCCGCCGCTTGCAGCGCGCGAGGGTCTCGTGCAGGTCGTTGTCGAAGATCTCGGGCTGGTCCTGCCAGCTCGCGCCTTCGCGGCCGTTCCACAGCGACCTTGCGGGCGCGAGCACCGGCTCGTTCTTGTCGATCAGCTCGCGCGCGGCCGGATGCCGATCGTCGAGATACGCCAGGGCCGGCCAGCGCGACTCGTCCCATTTGCCGTTGCCGCGCCTGCGGCGGCGCGGCTGCGGCTTATCGACCCGCCCGGACCAGCGCCCGTCCCGCGCCTGCGCGCGGTAGCGCATCCAGATCGCCTGCACGATGCGCATACCGGACGCGCGCTGCGACAGAATCGAGAAGCAGCGCCACGCCGCGAGCAGCTCCTGCCGGGGTCCGCGCACGTCCAGGCTGCCTTCGAGCGACTCGTCGGTCGGTCTGCGCTGTGCGTCGAACAGCAGCGCCAGTGCGCGGTCGTCGAAATGCACGTCCACCGTCGCGTCGATCGCGCTGCGCCCGACGACGAGCCGGCTCCGGCTCGCGATCAGCGAGCCCTCGCTGCCGTCGCCGAAAAAGAGGTTCAGGCGGGTGCCGCCGAGCGCGCTCGCGGCCGCCGCGCCGACGGCCGGCGCCCGGCTCGACAGCGCTTCGATGGTTTCGACCAGGACGTCGGCGGCTTCAATCGCCACCGGCGCCCCCCGAGAATTCGACGATCCCGCGAGTCTCGATCTCGAAACGCCGGCCGCCGACGCAGCCCGCGAGCACGCAGGGCCCGACGACCTCGTGCACGCTGAACGCGTGGAGGCTGGTCTCGCTCGGGATCACGATCCGGACCGCCGCCTCGCTTTCGAAGTCGAGCACGGCCCAGTCGTCGCCGAGCCGGGCGCTGATCGCGAGCCTTTTCGGCACGGCCGACATCGGCCGCACGCCGAGCAGGCGCGCAAGCGGCGGCGCGACGGTCAGCGCGTCGGGCTCGAGCATGCCGCGCACGGCAAAGCTCGTGTTGCGGCGCGGGAAGTGCCGGCACATGCGGCCGTCGCGCCAGACCATGAACGAGGCCGTCGTGTCGCGAGAATCTGCGATCGGGCGAATGAACGTGAAGACGCCGGCCCACGCGGGCGGCTTCCGCGGGTCTCCGGCCAGATCGTTGGCGAAGCCGAAGACCCATTCGCCGAGCTCGGGCCACCCCCAGCGGCCGCGCACGCGCTCGTGATAGCCGACCGCGTCGACGTCGACGGGACCTGCGCCGAGGTCCCACGTGCCGGTCGCGCGAACGCCCGTTTCCGATTGCCAGCGCAGATGGTGCTTGCCCCCGAAGAACGCGCATTGGCTCGTGCACGGCCGGCTGGTTCTCGCGAGGTCCAGCTTGACCGCCGGCGCGCCCGCGCGCGCGCCGATCGCGAGCTTCCCGACCTCGCCGTGCGCCTGCGGCAAGCGAAACGCCGACCACGGCGGCGCCGATATCCCGGCATTGAACTGGCTCGACGACCATGAGCCGCCGCGCTCGTGCAACAGCAGAATGGTCGTAAAGCGCTCGCGATCGTCGCCGGCGTCGGCGGCGGGCCCGAGCCACGCGGCATTCGCCACGAGGCTGCGCCGACCGTCGCGCGACAAAAAAGCGTAGTGCAGCCAGCGCCGGTCCAGCGTGTGCGTCAGGTTCGCGCGCGGAAACGGGCCCGCGGGGCCAAAGCCCGCCGGCGACGGCGCAAGCGGAGCGTCGTATGTAAAGGGCGGCATGGGTGCCCCAATCGTCCTTGCGGGGATGAAGTTTCCTTGAAGTTGCAACAATGGTCGTTTGTCTTGTAGCGTTACGCAACTTCGCAGGGCACCGGCCTTACGGTGTCGTTTATCAGAACGGAAGGACGCAGGGATGCGCGGCCCCGCCGACGGTTCCAAATCTACGCCTGCCGGTGGGAATGACGAGCAGAAGCACACGGAGCTTCGCGTTCGTCGCAAGGGCGATGCGCTTCCGGTTCCCGCAGTATTCGAACCTGTCGCCGTAAAGAGTCACCGCGAGCTCGTCGCGATGGCGCGCACTCTCGCGCCGCGCATCCAGCAGAACCCGGAGTTCAGCGTGATGCTGCTCGCGAACCCCGTGCTCGCGCTGAAGCAGTACGGCATCGAGCTCAGCAAGGAGATGCAGCACCATGTGCTCGAGACGCTGCGTCATCCGCCGAAGCTGCGTGCCCGGCGCAAGGAGCTCGAGGCGTCGCTCGAATCCGCGCTCGGCGAGCGCGCCAACCCGGGCGACGAGAAGTGGATGGCTCGCCTCGTCTTCGAGCTGCGTGAGCTCGCGCCCCTCGACACGAGCGGCGCCGCGCCCGCGTACCGCTCGGCGCTCGCCCCCGCTACCGTCGAACGCCTGCAGCGCCTGCGGCCGCGGGCCGCGAAGCGCTACCAGGGCCTGAAGCGCAGGTCCCGCGTGCAGGCCGCCGTCGGCCTGGCGGACTGGCGGCCGTCGGTACGCCTGCTCGACCTCGAGGCCGAGCCGCCCGAGCTCCCGGCTGCCGGCAAGGCGCCGAAGCGGCTGACGCTCGAGGAAGCCTGGTTCTACAAGCACGATCCGATCGTCCGCGACGCGGTCGAGCTCGGCCAGATCGAGCGCCGCGCCTTTCCGTTCCGCACGCCCGCGCAGTTCCGCGACCTCGCGGCCGGCAAAAGCCTCGACGCCTTCGGCGCCTACGTGCGCTCCGTTCGCATTCCTCGCGCGGAGCCGTGAGCAACACTTCGAACTTCGACTACTGCGTGCAGCTCGGGCTGGCGCCGCTGAA
>JAFGNC010000601.1 GCA_016927175.1 Gammaproteobacteria bacterium
ACGGCTGACGATCGGCGTGCCGGAGAATTTCTTCGACGAGGGCCTCGATCCGCGCAACGCCGAGGCCGTCCGCGCGGCGCTCCGCGAGCTCGAGAAGATCGGGGCGACGATCAGGCCGATCGACCTGTCGCACGTCGATCTGTCCGTGCCGGCCTATTACGTCGTCGCGCCCGCCGAGGCATCGTCGAACCTGTCCCGCTTCGACGGCGTTCGGTTCGGCTACCGCTCGCCGGGGGCCGAGCAGCTCGATCTCGCCTCCTTTTATAAGCGCAACCGCGGCGAGGGCTTCGGCGCCGAGGTCAAGCGCCGGATCCTGACCGGCACCTACGTGCTGTCGGCCGGCTACTACGACGCCTACTACCTGCAGGCGCAGAAGGTCCGCAAGCTGATCAGCGACGACTTCGCGCGCGCGTTCCGGGACGTCGACCTGGTCGCGGGTCCGACCACCCCGACGCCGGCGTTCGCGCTGGGGCAGAAGACCGGCGACCCGATAGAAATGTACCTGAACGACATTTACACGATCGGCGCGAACCTCGCGGGGCTCCCGGCGCTGTCCGCGCCCTGCGGCTTCGTCGACGGTCTGCCGGTCGGCCTGCAGCTGATCGCGCCGCCGCTCGCGGAGGCACGGCTGCTGAAGGCGGCGCATTACTTCCAGAAAGCCACGGACTGGCACCTGAAGGTGCCGCCGGGATACGAGTGAGGCAGGCATGGACTGGGAGATCGTAGTCGGGCTCGAGATCCACACGCAGCTCGCGACGGCGAGCAAGATCTTTTCCGGCGCGTCCACGGCCTACGGCGCGCCGCCGAACTCGCAGGCGAGCCTCGTCGACCTCGGCTACCCGGGCGTGCTGCCCGTGCTGAACCGCGAGGCCGTCGCGATGGCGGTCAAATTCGGTCTCGCCACGGGCTGCACGATCGCGCCGCGCTCGGTGTTCGCGCGCAAGAACTACTTCTACCCCGACCTGCCGAAGGGCTACCAGATCAGCCAGTACGAGCTGCCGATCGTGCACGGCGGGCGGCTCGACATCGTGCTCGACGACGGCACGGTCAAGACCGTCGGCATCACGCGCGCGCACCTCGAGGAGGACGCGGGCAAGTCGCTGCACGAGGACTTCCACGGCCTGACCGGCATCGACCTGAACCGCGCCGGCACGCCGCTGCTCGAGATCGTGTCGGAGCCCGACCTGCGCTCGGCGGCCGAAGCCGGCGCCTACATGCGCAAGATTCACACCCTGGTCCGCTATCTCGGCATCTCGGACGGCAACATGCAGGAGGGGTCGTTCCGCTGCGACGCGAACGTGTCCGTGCGGCCGCGCGGCGCCGCCGCGCTCGGCACGCGCACGGAGCTGAAGAACCTGAACTCGTTCCGCTTCGTCGAGAAGGCCATCGAGATCGAGGCCGAGCGGCAGATCGACGTGCTCGAGAGCGGCGGCAACGTCGTGCAGGAGACGCGGCTCTACGATCCCGACCGCAACGAGACGCGGCCGATGCGCACCAAGGAAGAAGCCAACGACTACCGCTATTTTCCGGATCCCGACCTGCTGCCGGTGCTGGTCGACGAGGCGCTGATCGAGCGGATCCGGGCCGAGCTGCCGGAGCTCCCGGACGCGAAGCGCGAGCGCTTCATTCGCGAGTACGAGCTCCCGCAGTACGACGCGGCGATCCTGACGGGCCAGCGCCCGCTCGCGGAGTACTACGAGGCCGTCGTCGCCGCGACGGCGGCGAAACCGAAGACGGCGGCGAACTGGGTGCTCGGCGAGCTGACCGCCGCGCTGAACCGCGAGGGCCTCGACATCGCCGCGTCGCGGATGCCGGCCTCGACGCTCGCGGCGCTGCTCGACCGGATCGAGGACGGCACGATCTCGGGCAAGATCGCCAAGGAACTTTTCGACACGCTGTGGACCGAAGGAGGCAGCGTCGACGCAATCATCAAGGCGCGCGGGCTCGAGCAGATCACCGACACCGCGAGCATCGAAGCGATCGTCGACGACGTGCTGGCCGCGAATCCCGCCCAGGTCGAGCAGTACCGCGGCGGCAAGACCCAGGTCATCGGCTTTCTGGTCGGCCAGGTCATGAAAGCGACCGGCGGCAAGGCCAATCCGCGGCAGGTCAACGAGACGCTCCGCGCGAAGCTCGGCGAGCCGCAGGCTTGAGCCGCGCCCGCGCGGCGCCCACAGCGTGAGCCCACATGAACGAAGTACAGAATTTCCTGCTCGAGGACATCGGCATCCGCGGCGCGCTGGTGCGGCTCGAGGAAACCTGGCAACAGGCCATCGCGCAGCACGATTACGAAGCCGACCTGCGCCAGCTGCTCGGCCAGAGCATGGCCGCGACGGTGCTGCTCGCGAACAGCCTGAAGTCGAGCCCCCGCGTGTCGATGCAGCTGCAGGGCGACGGGGCGCTGAAGCTGCTGCTGATCCAGTGCTCGGAGGAGCTGCGCGTGCGAGGCATGGCGCAGTGCGGGTCGCGCAGCCGCGGCGAAGCGCTGCTCGGCGACGGGCGGCTCGCTGTCAACGTGGATACGCGCGGGCCCAACGGCTTCTTCCAGGGCATCGTGCCGCTCGTCAGCCCGCGGCTCGACGCGTGTCTCGAAGCCTATTTCCGCCAGTCGGAGCAGCTGCCGACGCGGCTGATCCTGAAGGGCACGGAGCGGCGCGTCGCGGGTCTGCTGCTGCAGGCCCTGCCGCGGCACGCGCCGGAGGACGGCGCCTTCGCCGACGCGGCCGCGCTGGCCGAGACCGTCACGACGCCGGAGCTGACCGGCACGGCTGCCGAGGCCCTGCTGCCGAAGGTGTTCCCGAACCACGCGATTCGCCTGTACGACGCCCGGCCCGTGCTGCACGACTGCCGATGCACGCCCGATCACCTCGCCGGCATCGTCCGCATGCTCGGCGAGGACGAGCTCGACTCGCTGCTCCTGAGCCCGGGCTGGGTCGAGCTGACCTGCGAGTTCTGCAACCGCGCGTTTCGTTACGACCGGCCGGCGGTCGACGCGATCATGCGCGGCGAATCGCCGGGCACGCGCGTCCACTGACGCCCGTCGGACTCGGGGGGAACGTCGACGCGGCCGCCGTGACGGGCTCCGAGACCGGCTTCACGATCCGCTCCGTCAACCCGGCTTCCTGAGCACGACGTAGCGCTCGCGTCCCGCGAGGTCGCGGCCGGCCGCGAGCCGCTCGAAACCCATTTCCGACGCGAGCGCGGCGACCGCCGCCTGCTGGTCGTAGCCGTGCTCGAGCAGCAGCAGCCCGCGGGGCTCGAGGTGGCGCGGCGCCGCGGCGAGAATCTCGCGGATCGCATCGAGGCCGTCGGGCCCGCCGTCGAGCGCCGCGCGCGGCTCGAACCGCAGCGGCCCGTCGAAGTGCGGGTCGCCGCTGCGGACGTAGGGCGGATTGCACAGTATCGCGTCGTATCGCCGGCCGCCGAGGGCGTCGAACCACGACGACTCGACCCAGAGCACGTCGAGGCCGAGCTTCGCCGCGTTCGCCCGCGCGACGGCGAGCGCGGCCAGGCTCGAATCGGCGCCCGTCACGGCCGCGTCCGGCCGCTGCTGCTTGACGGCCAGCGCCAGCGCGCCGCTGCCCGTGCCGAGGTCCAGCACCGCCGGCCCGCGGCGGTTCTCCAGTGAGGCCCCGTCGGCGGCGCCGCGCGCGGCATCACGTGCGACGGCGCGCGTGGCGGCTTGCGCGACGCGCGTGGCGCCGCGTGATCCGGCTGCGGGCGGCGGCAGCCTCGCGAGCGCCTCCTCGACCAGGTGCTCGGTCTCCGGCCGCGGCACGAGCACGGCCGGCCCGACGTCCAGGGTCAGCGCGAAGAACTCGCGCGAGCCGAGCAGATAGGCGAGCGGCTCGCCTTCGGCCCGCCGCGCGACAAGCGCGTCGAGCGCCTTCAGGGCAGCCGCGTCGAGCTCGCGCTCGGGGAAGGCGATCACGGCGCTGCGGGGCACGCCGGCGGCCGCAGCCAGCAACAGCTCGGCGTCGAGCCGGGGCGAGCCGCTGACCGGCTCGAGCCGCGCCGCCGCCGCCCGGACGGCTTCGTCGTAACGCCGCCGCGGCGCCGTGGCTCCGGCGGCCGCGCTCACCGCGAGATACCGAGCGCCGCGAGCTGCGCGGCGCGGTGCTCGTTCGCGAGCGGACCGACGATCTGATCGAGGCTGCCCTCCATGACCTCGTCGAGCTTGTACAGGGTCAGGTTGATGCGGTGATCGGTGACGCGGCCCTGCGGATAGTTGTACGTGCGGATGCGCTCGGAGCGGTCGCCGGTGCCGACGAGGCTGCGGCGCCGCTCCGCCGTCTCCGTCTCGCGCTTCGTGATCTCGGCGTCCCGCAGCCGCGCGGCGAGCAGCGACATCGCGCGAGCGCGGTTCTTGTGCTGGGAGCGCTCGTCCTGGCACTCGACGACGATTCCGGTCGGCAGGTGCGTGATCCGCACGGCCGAATCGGTCTTGTTGACGTGCTGCCCGCCGGCGCCCGAGGCGCGGTACGTGTCGACGCGCAGGTCGCCCGCGTTGATCTCGACGTCCTCGAGCTCCTCGCCCTCCGGCATTACCGCGACCGTGCAGGCCGACGTGTGGATGCGCCCCTGCGCCTCGGTGGCCGGCACGCGCTGCACGCGGTGCGCGCCGGACTCGAACTTCAGCTTCGCGTAGGCGCCCCTGCCGACGACGCGGCTGATGATCTCCTTGAAACCGCCGTGCTCGCCTTCGCTCGCGCTCAGCACCTCGACCTTCCAGCCCTGCTCCTCCGCATACCGGCTGTACATCCGGAACAG
>JAFGNC010000126.1 GCA_016927175.1 Gammaproteobacteria bacterium
GCGGAATACACCGGCAACGCCGGCGTCTGGGCGCCGATGTCGGCCGACCCCGAGCTCGGCTACGTCTATCTGCCCGTCGAGGCGCCGCTGAGCGACCGCTACGGCGGCGAGCGGCCGGGCGACAACTTATATGGCAACAGTCTCGTCTGCCTCGATGCCGCGACCGGAGAAATCGTCTGGTATCGGCAGCTGATCCATCACGACATCTGGGACTGGGACAATCCGACGGCGCCGATCCTGATGGACCTGATCGTCGACGGCCGCGATGTCAAAGCCGTCGCCCAGATCACGAAGCAGGCCTGGGTCTACACGTTCGACCGCGTCACCGGCGAGCCGGTATGGCCGATCGAAGAGCGGCCGGTGCCCGCCTCGGACGTGCCCGGCGAGGTGACGGCGGCGACGCAGCCGTTCCCGACGAAGCCGCCCCCGTTCGACCGGCAGGGCTTCGGCGAGGACGACGTCATCGACTTCACTGCCGAGCTGCGTGCCGAGGCGCTCGAAGGCATCAAAATGTTCCGCACGGGACCGATCTACACGCCGCCGTCGCTGGCCCGCGCCGATGACGGCACGCGCGGCACGCTGATGCTGCCGAGCCCGATCGGCGGAGCCAACTGGGAGGGCGGCGCGTTCGACCCGGACACCGGCATCCTCTACGTCGGCTCCTATACGGTTCCGGCCGTGATGGCCCTGCAGTCGGAACCGGAGTTTTCCGACGTCCGCTACATCAGCGGCGGCGGCGGAGAGCTGCCGTGGCTCGACGGCCTGCCGCTCGTCAAGCCGCCGTGGGGCAGGATCACCGCGATCGACATGAACGCCGGCGAGCACGCTTTCGTGATACCGAACGGCCCGACGCCGGAGGAGATCGCCAACCACCCGCGGCTCGCGGGGCTGGAGATCCCGCCGACCGGCCGCGCGACGCGGCCGGTCACGCTCGTGACGAAGACGCTGCTGTTCACGGCGGAAGGCTGGGGCGGCAGCCCGGTACTGCGCGCGCACGACAAGGCGACCGGCGAGGTGGTTGCCGAGATCGAGCTGCCGGGCGCGGTCGGGGGCCTGCCGATGACCTACATGGCCGGCGGGCGGCAGTTCATAGTGATGTCCGTGGCCGGGGATCGCGGCGCGGAGCTCGCTGCGCTGGCCCTGCCCGTCGCCGGCGGCGAGGGCCGAAACGGCCCCTGAGATCGCGGCGGGCCTCGTCGTACGCATCGTAGGCGCCTCGACCCACGGGCCGTCCTCGGTTATCGTTGCCGGCTGCGGGTCCCCACAGCCCGCACTGCTACGCGCCTGTAGCTCAGTGGATAGAGCACTGCCCTCCGGAGGCAGGGGTCGGGGGTTCGAATCCCTCCGGGCGCGCCATTTGCTGTGGCGTGATTCCGGCCAGATGATTTACGCCTGTCCGGAGACATGGTTTACACCCGCTCCGGCGAAGGGGTTGGATCCGGTCACGGGGTTTACAGATTATCCCGGCTTTGGACATCAGGTCGAACTCGCTCCACGACGGATGGGCCGCGCTTCGCGCCGGCCGCTGGGAAACCGCTCGTTCTCGATTCGACGCCGCGGTCGCGGCGCACGCGACTCCCGAAGCTCTCGAAGGACTCAGTTGGGCGGCCTGGTGGCTCGACGATGCCGAGGCAATGTTTTCCGCGCGCCAGCAGGCGTTCCAGCGCTATCGCGATGCGGGAGACACGGGCAGCGCCGCGCGCATGGCGACCTGGCTCGCGGCCGACCATTTGGATTTTCACGGTGCTCTGGCGGTCGCCAGTGGCTGGCTCGATCGTGCACGGCGATTGCTCGAGCCGCTCGAACCGGGACCCGATCATGGATGGCTCGCGTTCCACAGCGGATTCATCGCCGATATTCGAGGCGACAGCGGCCAAGCCGAAGCGGACGCCATGCTCGCGGCCGAGCTCGGGCGCAAATTCGGCGTTCCGGATCTGGAGATGCTCGGCCTTGCGCTGCAAGGAACGACACTGGTATCTCGAGCGAAGGTGCAGCACGGCATGCGCTGCCTCGACGAGGCCTCCGCGATGGCGCTGTCCAACGAGGCGGCCATTCCAATCTCGGCAGCGTGGACATGCTGTTTTCTCGTGACGTCCTGCACCAAGGTTCTCGACTTCGAGCGCGCGTTCGAATGGTGTGATCGGATCGGCCATTTCGCGGAACGCTATGGCAGCCGCTACATGCTTGGATTCTGTCGTGCCGAGTATGCCGAAGTTCATCTTTGGCGCGGTGAATGGGAACAGGCGGAAAAATCGCTGCAAGAATCCATCGCCGCGTACGAGGCTTCCCGTCCGGCCATGACACAGGGGCCGCTGGTACTCCTTGCCGAGCTGCGACGCAGGCAGGGCCGACGCGATGAAGCCCATGGCCTGCTTGCCCGTGCAGGCGCATCCGCCAGCAGTCAGCTCTGCAGGGCAAACCTCGCTCTCGACGGCGGCGACGTCGGGTTGGCGATCGATCTCGCAGAGCGCGTCGCTCGAAATGCGTCGTCGGAGCGGCCGCTTGAACGGGTACCCATACTGGATGTTCTCGTGCGTACGCGGATTTCGGGCGGCATGCTCGAGGCTGCGGGGACGGCGCTGGACGAGCTGCGCTGCGTCGCAAAGTTGGTCGGAACGACGGCGATGGGCGCCCGCGCCATGCTCGCCGAGGGGACCCTGGCGGCAGCATGCGGTGAGCACGAGTCCGCGAAGTCGCGCCTGGAGGACGCCGTCGACGCATTCGAGCGGTGCCGCGCGCCTTACGAAGCGGCGCGGGCGCGGATCGAGCTTGCCTCGAGTCTCTCCGCGCTCGAGCGAAAGACCGACGCACGTCGCGAAGCCCGGCACGCGTACGACTTTCTCAGCAAGGTGGGAGCGAGTGTCGGCAAGCAGCAGGCGCGAGCGCTCGCCTATGCCGATGCGAGCCATGAGTTTCGATCCTACGGTATCTCTCGACGCGAGACGGAGGTGCTGCGGCTGGTCGCCGACGGCCTCACGAATAGACAGATCTCCGACCGCCTGTTTATCAGCGAGCACACGGTCCATCGACACGTGACCAGCATCCTGCGCAAGCTCGACGTTCCCACGCGAGCCGCCGCCGCCGCGTACGCGGCGCGGATCGGGGTCGCGGGCGGCCGGAACCCATAGCCGAATCTGGCTACTGGTTCAGCGCCGGGATTTTTGGCCGTTTTCGGCGAAGCCTCGACGTCGCCGGTCCGTTAGCGTGATGCCATGGAACGCGGGGGGTCGAGACATTGGCTGGAAGTCGCGGCGCTCACGCGAATCGCCGAGTTGAGTGAACGCCAGAGGAGACCGGCCATGACGAACGTAAAAGCACGTCCTGCGGACGCGGATCGGGAATACAAAGCGGCAGTGCGGCGGGCGTGGGCGAAGGGCGACTACGCAGCATTCGCAAACGAACTGATCTGGGAGGTTGGGCCGGTGGTCGTGGCGGCCGCCGGCGTACGGCCGGGGCTTCGCGTGCTCGACGTCGCTGCAGGAACGGGGAACGCGGCGATTCGAGCCGCGCAGGCAGGAGCCGAGGTCGTCGCGTCGGACCTTACGCCGGAGCACTTCGCGGCGGGCCGGCAGCTCGCTCGGCGCCACGGCGTCACGCTCGAATGGGTGGAAGCGGATGCGGAAGCGCTGCCGTTCGAGGACGGCGAGTTCGACGTCGTCATATCGTGTCTTGGCGCGATATTCGCGCCGAACCACCGGCTGGTCGCAAGTGAACTGCTGCGTGTGTGCAAGCGTGGCGGAACCATTGCCATGGCCAACTTCACGCCGCAGGGAGTGGCCGCAGACTTCTTCGCCGTCTTCGCGCCCTATATGCCGCCCCCGCGACCGGGGGACGAGTCGCCCATGCTGTGGGGCAGAGAAGACCACGTGCGTGCGCTGCTCGCGCCGGGCCTCGAATGGCTCGAGCTGGCCCCGAGGTGGTACGTGGAGCGCGCGCCCTCGCCGGCCGCATACTGTGAGCTCATCAAGCGGACGTTCGGGCCCGTGGTTGCGATCTACGAAGATCTCGCGGATCAGCCTGGCGCAACCGCTGCGCTGGATGAAGCGTTCCTCGAGTTCGCGGTGCGGTCCAATTGCGGTCCGGTCGGCGGGCCGGCCGAGTACCGCTACGACTACGTGCTCGTCGTGGGAAAGAAGTGAGCGATCCTGCTGGCAAAGCGGGAGCTTTCTGTCCGTTCGGGCGGTAATCCTTCGCTATAGCTTCCTTTAGCGCGTTTTTCGGCGTGACGCCCTGATGAGACGCGCCAACTACTCCGCTCCCTCGACCTGCTCGACCATGTACTGCACGGCCTCGATGACCTCCTCGTCGGACAGGTCGACACGGCCGCCCTTGGCGGGCATGAATCCCGTGTTTCCCTGGAAGCCGTTCAGCGCGTGCTCGATCAGCGTGTCCATGCCCTGCTCGATGCGCGAGCTCCAGGCCGCCGCGTCGCCGATTACCGGCGCGCCGCCGACGCCCGGATCCGCGTGGCACAGATAGCACGCCTGATTGAAGACCTGCGGGCCCGTCAGCGGCATGTCCACCGGCGCCGGCGCGGCCGTGGCCGCCTCCTGCGCCGCCGCGAGCTGCTCGTCGCCCTGCAGCAGCACACGCCCGACCGGGGCGATGCGCTGGTCGATTTCCGCGATCACGCGCGGGTCCTCGCTGACGAACTCGCCCTGCGTGTCGATCGCGATGATGCGCGCCAGAAAGAACAGACCGACGATGACGCCGATCAAGATGCCGATGACGAGCATGAAGCTGTCGAAGAACTGCTGGTCCTGGTCACGCAAAACGGCTTTCCTCTTTGAGTCGAGCTTCGGAAGCGGCGCGATTATAGCGTATGGAGCGCGGTGTGATCCCGCTCCGGCTCAGGCCGCGGGCCGGTCGAGGCACCGCAGCTGCAGGGCTTCGGCGACGTGCGCCGCCGCGACCTGATCGGCGCCTTCGAGGTCGGCGACAGTTCGCGACACTTTCAGCACGCGGACGCAGCTGCGCATGCTGAGCTGCCAGTGCTCCACCGCGCGGCGGAGCAGCGTCTCCGCGTCCCGGTCGATCGGCGTGTCGGACCACAGCTGTGCGTCCCCGAGCCGGGCGTTCAGGCGACCCGACCTGTCGACTTGCCGACGGCGGACGACGGCAACGCGCCGCGCCAGCATCGCCGACTCGCTCGGCGGCGCGCTGTCCCCGACGTCGGCGTAAGCCACCCGCGGCACCTCGACGTGCATGTCGAAGCGATCGAGCAGCGGGCCGGAGATCTTCGAGCGGTAGCGGTCGAGCCGGGTCGGCGTGCACTGGCAGCGGTCCGTGCCGTCGCCGAGGTGCCCGCAGGGGCAGGGATTCATCGCCGCGACGAGCTGGAACTCGGCCGGAAACGACACCTGTTCCCGCACCCGCGAGATCCGGGCGACGCCTGCCTCCAGCGGCTCCCGCAGCGCCTCGAGGGCGATGCGCGAGAACTCGGGCAGCTCGTCGAGGAACAGCACGCCGCGGTGCGCCAGCGAAATCTCGCCGGGCCGCGGTCGCGGGCCGCCTCCGACTAGCGCGACCGCGGACGCGGTGTGGTGGGGCGCGCGAAACGGCGGCCGCATGCCGTTCTCGAAAACGTCCGCGTCGCCGGCAATCGACGCGATGCTGGCGACGCACATCATGTCTTCGAGAGACAGCGGCGGAAGGAGTCCCCGCAGCCTTTCCGCGAGCATGCTCTTGCCGCTGCCCGGCGGGCCGATCATCAGCAGGTGGTGACCGCCGGCCGCCGCGACCACGAGCGCTCGCTTCGCGAGCACCTGGCCCCGCACGTCGGCGAGGTCCGGCCCCGACGCAGCCAGCGGTTTCGGTGCGCGCGTCTCGACGCGCTCGAGCGCGCGGTGGCCGTTCAGATGCGCCAGCACGTTATCCAGGTGCTCGGCGGCGAGCACGTGCGCGCCGTGTACGAGCGCGGCCTCGCGCCGATTGCCCGCCGGCAGCACCAGCGTCCGCCCGGCATCCCGGGCCGCGAGCACGGCCGGCAGCGCGCCGGTCACGGGCCGGAGCTCGCCGCCGAGCGTCAGCTCGCCGATGAACTCGAGGCGCTCGTCCTGCCAGCGGTGCCCTTCTATCGCCTTGGCCAGCGCGAGGGCAATCGGCAGATCGAACCGGCCGCCCTCCTTCGGCACGTCGGCGGGTCCGAGGTGCACGGTGATGCGCCGCGACGGCACTTTGCATTCGCATGCCTCAAGCGCGGCCCGGACCCGATCCTTGCTCTCGCGCACGGCCGCTGCGGGCAGGCCGGTGATTGCGAACCCGGGCAGGCCGTTGCCGAGGTGCACTTCGACGGTGACTTCGTAAGCCTTCAGGCCGCTCTGCCCGCGGCTGATCAGCCGCGCCAGAGACATGCTTCGAAGCGGTCGCGCGAAGCGCGATCAGGGCGATTCGGAGCGCGACTTGAGGTCCTGCTCGAGCTCGCCGAGACGCGCCTCGAGGGCTTCGAGCTTCTCACGCGTGCGCTCGAGCACGGCGCTCTGCACGTCGAATTCCTCACGCGTGACCAGGTCCATGCGCTCGAGACCGGACTGTAGCAACGCCTTGAAGTTGCGCTCGAGATCGCCTCCGAGAGCGCGGAGGTTCTGCGGCAGCGATTGTGCGAGCTGGCGGGCAAGATCGTCCAGATTGAATGAGCCGGGTTTATCGGGCATTAAAGTCCCCTCAGTTCCTGTTCGCGACGGCCGATTCCGGGCAGATGCCGGACAAATCGCCGGCCGCGGCGGGCACGCGAACCGGCGAGTCGCCGCTCATGATACGCGCGGCGGCGGCGCGTCCCCCACTTGACGTAACCGCCGCTTCGCCGGCCAAAAGGCGACGCGAGTCACGCGAGCGGCCAGGTGCCGCGTGCTAGACTCGCCGCGAGCTGGCAGGGAGGACTCCGCGTGCGCCTGATCGTTAGCCTGACACTCGCGCTGATCGCGACGAGCTCGTTTGCCGTCGAAGTGTATCGCTCGATCGCGCCGGACGGCACGGTCGTCTACAGCGATCGACCGTCGAGCGCCAACAGCCAGCCCGTGTTCATCGCGACGACGCGCGGCACCCGTTCCGCCGCTCCGCGCCCGACGCCGAGCGGGCCGGCCGCGTCTCGCGCGAGCGACGCGGACGATGCCGCGGACGAGGCGCAACGGCCGCCGACGGCCGCCGAGACGGCCGCCGAGATGGCCGAGATCCGCGCGAGGAACTGCGAAACCGCGAGATCCCGCGCGCAGAACTACAATGCCGCGCACCGCCTCTACCGCACTCTGGAGAACGGTGAGCGCGAGTACCTGAGCGACGCGGAGATCGACGAAGCCAGAGCCCAGGCCGCGGCGGATGTCGAGACCTGGTGCAGTTGAGCGAGCGCCCGCCGCGCAACTGACGCTCGCGGAGCGGCTGCAAGCCGATCCGAACGATTTCTTCCTGCCCGACTTCTGCCAGCCGAAGATGGTGCTGGCGGTCGTGCTGATCTCCGAGCTGCTGGCCGTGGTGTTCACGCTGGCGCGCCCGGCTACTGAATCAGCTTTCATGGCCGAGCTCGGCCGCATCTCGCTGTTCGTGCAGTGGCTGGGTCTGACCGGCGCGGGTGTGTTGTGCTGCATGCGGCGGCCGCTTGCGGGTCTTCCGGTGCCCGCCGCCGCGCTGGCCGTCTTCGGCCTGATGATGGTGAACACGGCGGTCTTCTCCGAGGCCGCGTCGTGGCTCGGCAGGAGCCAGGCGGCGCTTGCCGGCGACAGCGGGCCGTTCCCGACCGACCGCTGGGGCTTTCTGCTGCGCAACGAAGGCATCTGCCTGATCGTGACGGCCCTGCTGCAGCGCTACTTCTACATATCGCATCAGTGGCGGCGCCAGGTGCGTGCCGAGGCGCGGGCCCGTATCCATGCGCTGCAGGCGCGGATGCGCCCGCACTTCCTGTTCAACACGATGAACACGATCGCTGCGCTGACCCGCACCGATCCGGCGCGGGCCGAGGAAGCGGTCGAGGACCTCGCGGATCTGCTGCGAGCGACGCTGCGCGAGGCGGAGCGGCCGCTGCGGGTCGAGGACGAAATCGAGCTGACGCGCATCTACCAGCGCATCGAGGAGCTGCGGATAGGGCCCCGGCTCAAGGTCTCCTGGAACGTCGAGGATCTGCCCCGCGGCGCCAGGATGCCGGGGCTGACGCTGCAGCCGCTGCTCGAGAACGCGATCTATCACGGCGTCGAGCCGCTGGCAGAAGGCGGCACGGTAGAGATCGAAGGCCGCATCGACGGCGAGGATCTGGTCTTCAGGCTGACGAACCCGGTCGCGTCGAGCCGGCTCGCCGAGGAGCGGCCCGGCAACCGCGAGGCGGTCGTCAACATCCGCGAACGTCTGCGCCTCGCCTACGGCGAGCGCGGGCGGCTCGACGTTCAGCGCGACGGCAGCACGTACAGCGTCGAGCTGCGTTTTCCGGTCGAGGCATGAATCAGCCGGCGCCGCTTCCCCTGTCCGTGCTGATCGTCGACGACGAGCCGCCGGCGCGCGAGCGGCTGCAGCGGCTGATCGGCGAGCTGCCGGGCTGGACCGTCGCAGGCTGCTGCGCGTCCGGCGCCGAAGCGCTGGAGGAGATCGACCGTACCCGGCCCGCCATCGTGCTGCTCGACGTGCGCATGCCGGGCATGACGGGCATCGAGACCGCGCAGCGGCTCGCGGCCCTGCCGCGCCCGCCCGCCGTCGTGTTCACGACGGCATACGACGAATACGCGCTCGACGCGTTCGACTCCGAGGCCGTCGGCTATCTGCTGAAGCCCGTGCGGCGGGAACGCCTGCTCGCGGCCCTGCAGCACGCCGCGCGGCTCGGTCCGCCGCTGGGCCAGTCGGGCGGCGCGCCTGCCGAGGCGTCCGAAACGGGCGGCGCCGCCGCGCCGAGGCGGCACGTGACGGTCCGGGTGCGGGAGGGTTTCCGGCTGATTCCGACGAAGGACGTGCATTACTTTCGCGCCGATCACAAGTACGTGACGGTACGTCATCGCGGCGGCGAGGAGCTGATCGACGACACGCTGCGCAGCCTCGAGCAGGAATTCGCCGAGGACTTCGTCCGCGTGCACCGCGCCTACCTGGTGCGGGTCGACGACATCGAGGCGCTCGAGCGCATCGACGACGGCGCCTACAGCCTCCGGCTGCGGCCGAGCGGCGAAACGCTGCCCGTCAGTCGTCGGCAGCTGACCGAGCTGAAACGCCGCCTCGGCGCCGCTCACGCCGGGCGGCATGGAATGTGACGGCGCCAGCATAGACAATACCCGCCGACCGACCGGCAACTCGGAGCCATGAGCTTGCAGTCTCCCGCCGCGGGCCCGGCAGCCTCCGCCGGCGAAGGCAATCCCGTGCCCGCACCGACAACAGCCAACGCAGGCGCGCGGCCCGCCGGCGCGCCGGGCGCGCCGCGCCCGGGCCGCGTGGCAGGCAGCGCCGTCGCCCTGGCGCTGCTCGCGACGGCGGCTGCCGGGGCGCTGTGGTGGCAGCAGCGTGAGCTCGAGGGCGCGTTGCAGAGCGCCGACGCCGAGCTCGGGACGGAGGTCGCTCGTCTGCGCGACCGCGAGCGCAGCGTCGCCGAGCGGGTCGCCGGCCTCGAGGCGGCCCTGACCGCAGAGCGCGCCCGATCCGACGAGCTGGCGCAGCTGCTGCGGGAGCTGCCGCGCCGCGTCACGGACGCCGAGCGCGCGCTCGATCCGCTGCCGACGCGCCTCGCCGACGTCGAGAGCCGCCTCGACGCGCTGCAGGGCGGCGGCACCGATGCGCGCGACGAGTGGCTGCGCGCCGAGGCGCAGTACTACCTGACCGTCGCGAACGCCGAGCTCGCGCTCGCGGGGCGCTGGAGCACCGCCGCCAAGGCGCTCGAGCTCGCCGACGCGCGCCTCGCCGCGTTGTCCGACCCCGCCGTGGCGCCCGTACGGGAGCGCATCGCCGACGAGCTGCTGGCCCTCGGCAGCGTCGATCGGCCCGACATCGACGGCGTCGTGCTGACCCTGGGGCGGCTCGCTGCGCGTGCGGAAGAGCTGCCCCTGCGCGCGGCCGCGCCGGAGCGTTACGAGCAGCCCGCCGAGCCGGTCGAGACGGCGGAGCCGGGCTTCTCGCGTCTGTGGGAGAGCGTCCGCGGCGCGCTCGGCGGCATCGTCAGCATCGAGCGCAGCGACGAGCGGCCGCCGCCGCTGTCGCCGGAACGGCAGGCGCTTGCGTCGCGCGAGCTGGCGCTCGAGCTGCAGCTCGCCCGGGTCGCCGCGCTGCGGGGCCGCGGCGACGCCTTCGGCGTGAGCCTGCGCGCGGCGCGGGCCCTGCTGCAGCGCGACTTCGACACCGGGGCCGCGGCCGTCCGCAATGCGCTCGACGTGCTGGACGGCATGCTGGACATAGACGTCGCGCCGCCGCGCCCGGACATCAGCGGCTCGCTCAACCTGCTGCGCGGCATGCCGGCCGGCGGCGGCTGACGGGCGTCCGATGCGCGCGGGCCTGTGGATCGTCACGGCGCTGTTCCTCGGCGCATTCGCGGCGCATTTCATGCTGCAGGACCGCGGCTACGTGCTGATCAATTTCCGCGGTTATTCGGCCGAGATGTCCGTGCCGGGGCTGCTGCTTCTGCTGACGGCCGCCTACCTCGCGATCCGCGCCGTCGCGGCCGTCTGGCACGCGCCGCGGCGCATCGGCGGAGCTCTGGCCGAAAGGCGCATCCGGCGCTCCGGCGGCCGCCTGACCCGCGGCCTGATGCACATCGCCGAAGGCGACTGGGCCAGGGCGGAACGCCTGTTGACGCGCGGGGCGAACACCAGCGAGGCGCCGCTGGTCAGCTACCTGATGGCCGCGCGCGCGGCGCAGCTGCAGGGCTCGCGCGAGCGCCGGGACGAATGGCTCGCGCTCGCCCATCAGCAGCTGCCGCGGGCCGAGAAGACCGTGCTGTTGACGCAGGCGGAGCTGCAGTTTCAGGACGGGCAGCACGAGCTCGCGCTGGCGACGCTGCGGCGCGTCCGCGACACCGCGCCGAATCACCCGATCGCGCTCGCCCTCGCGGCCCGGGCCTGCGCCGCGCTGGGCGACCGCGAGCAGCTGGCCGGACTGCTCCCCCGGCTCGGCGGGGCGCGGCTGGAGCCGCAGGAGCTCGAGGACCTCGCTGCCGAGGCGCTGACCCATCGGTTCGCGGGGCAGGAGCTGACGCGCGCCGCGCTCGACAGGTACTGGAAGAGCCTGCCGACCGACCTGCGCAACAGGCCGCGCCTCGCGGTGCTCCGCCTGACGGCGCTGGATCGGCTCGGCCGCGGCGACGATGCCGAGCGGGAGCTGCGCGCGTTGCTGAAGCGGCGGTGGCTCGAGCCGTACGTGCTGGCCTACGGCCGGATTCGAGCGTCCGATACGGCGAAGCAGCTCCGGCAGGCGGAAACCTGGCTCATGGATCGCCCCGAGGATCCCGCGCTGCTGCTGACGGCCGCGCGGCTCGCGATGCTCGGCGAGCTGTGGGGCAAGGCGAGGAGCTACGTCGAGACGAGCATCGCGATCGATCCGTCGGCGGAATCGTATGCCGTCTACGGAGACCTGCTCGACCGCCTCGGCGAGAACGACCGGGCCGCGGTGGCGTTCCGTTCCGGTCTGTCGCTGACCAACGGCGGCAAGACCGAGGCGGTGCCGGTGCTGGCTCCGCCTCGGCCCGGCGAGTGAGCGGCGCTTCAGCGCGCCGGCTGTGAGCGGCGCGAGTCGAGCCACTCGAGCAGCGGGTCCCACTGCTCCCAGTCCGGCCACGCAAGGTACGGCGGCAGCTCGTGCACGCCGAGCCCGCGCTGATACGCGCGGATGTAGTTCTGCGCCTCGCGCAGCGTTGCGACGTACGGCACCTTGAGCTTCGTCAGGTAGGCGTCGAGCTCCTCGAAGATCAGCGTGTTGTCGCGCACCCGGTTCGCGACGACGGCGACCTTCGCCTTCTTGTCCGCGACCTTGTGCGACTTCAGCAGCTCCTCGACGAACGCCGATGCCGCCTTGATGTCGATCGGGGACGGCAGCACCGGGACGATGACCGTCTCGGCGCGCTTGACGAGCTCCGACATCTCCTTGCCGTGAGAGCGTGCCGGAGCGTCGATGATCAGGTATTCGGTGCTGCGGGGCACGGAGCGCAGCCCGCCGTCGAAACCCTCTATGGCGGTGATCGGACCGTAGTCCTGCGGCCGTTCCGCCAGCCACGCGAGCGCGGAGCCCTGCGGGTCGTAATCGGCAAGGGCCGTATCGAACCCCTCGGATGCGTAATACGCGGCGAGATTCGTGGCGATCGTGCTCTTGCCGCACCCGCCCTTCGCGTTCATGACCAGGATACTGCGCATAGACTACTCCCGAACGGTCTTGTCTTTGTTATTCGTGACCTTTGTGGGCCGCTGCCACGCGCATAACTTAGCCATGCTTATGACAAATGTCCAATGGCAAAACGGCGTTCTCGCCGCATTTTACGCCGGCACGAAACGATCCCGGAACGGCGACGGTTCGAGCTCGAGGCTCATTCGATGCCGAGCTCCTGCCACATCCGGTCCACGCGCTCGACCACGTCGGCGCGCATCGTGATCGGCCGGCCCCACTCCCGGTCCACCTCACCCTGCCACTTCGTCGTCGCATCGATGCCTAGCTTCGAGCCGAGCCCGGCGACGGGCGACGCGAAGTCGAGATAATCGATCGGCGTGTTTTCGACGATGACCGAGTCGCGGGCCGGATCGACCCGCGTCGCGAGCGCCCAGATCACGTCGCTCCAGTTGCGCGCGTCGATGTCGTCGTCGACGACGATGACGAACTTCGTATACATGAACTGGCGCAAGTACGACCAGACGCCGAACATGATCCGCTTCGCGTGGCCCGCGTACTGCTTCTTGATACTGACGACGGCGACGCGATACGAGCACGCCTCGCTCGGCAGGTAGAAGTCCGCGATCTCCGGAAACTGCGTCTGGAGAATCGGCACGAACACGTCGTTCAGGGCGAGGCCGAGCACGGCGGGCTCGTCCGGCGGACGCCCCGTGTAGGTCGTGTGGTAGATCGGATCGCGCCGATGCGTGATGCGCTCCACGGTCATGACGGGAAACGTCTCGACCTCGTTGTAGTAGCCGGTATGGTCGCCGAAAGGCCCTTCGGGCGCGGTCTCTTCCGGCTCGATATAGCCTTCCAGAGTCATCTCGGCCGCGGCCGGAACCTTCAGGGAGGAGCCGATGCACTGCGCCAGCTCGGTGCGGTCGCCGCGCAGCAGGCCCGCGAAAGCGTACTCCGACAGCGTGTCCGGGATCGGCGTCACCGCGGCCAGTATCGTGGCCGGGTCGGCGCCGATGCTGACGGCTACCGGAAACTTAAGGCCGGGCCGCGCGGCGCGCCAGGCGCGAAAATCGGTGGCTCCGCCGCGGTGCGCGAGCCAGCGCATGATGACTTTGTTGCGGCCGATGACCTGCTGCCGGTAGACGCCGAGATTCTGCCGGCCTTCCTCCGGGCCCTGCGTCGTCGTCAGCCCCCACGTGATCAGCGGGCCTGCGTCCTCGGGCCAGCAGGTCTGAATCGGCCATCTGCCGAGGTCGACGTCGGGCCCTTCGATGCGCACTTCCTGCGCCGGCGCGTTGCGCCGGATGCGCGGGGCCATCTTCACGATCTCCTTCAGCAGCGGGAGCTTGCGAAACGCCTCGGCGACGCCGCGCGGCGGCTCGGGCGCCTTCAACGCGGCGAGCAGCTTGCCGAGCTCGGCCAGCGAGCCCGGACCCTCGAACCCGAGCGCCGCGGCGATGCGCCGCTCCGTGCCGAACAGATTGCCGAGCGCCCGGACACCGGGCGCCCCGACCGAGTTGAACAGCAGCGCCGGCCCCCCGCGCAGCAGCGTGCGGCGGCAGATTTCCGTCATCTCGAGGGCCGGATCCACGCTCGCGTCGATCTCTTTCAGATCGCCTCGAGCGCGGAGCAGATCGAGAAAATCCCGCAGATCCCGGCAGGGCTCGTGCGGCGTGCGCCACGGTGATTCCACTATAATCTCTGCAGCTCGGGTCCGATCCCGGTGTCGTCGCCCCGGATTCCACCTCGTCGGCTTCGCGTCGCTTCCGCGGCCGAGCCAAGCCGCGGTTGCAAATGGGCACGGCGACATTAACCTTCCGCGCAGCGCATTACCAGTCGGAGGAGCGCGCGAGC
>JAFGNC010000127.1 GCA_016927175.1 Gammaproteobacteria bacterium
GCGCAGCCGTCCCGGCTGCGGAACGACCAAAACTCTAAGGGGAGAACCACGTGTTCAAGGAATTCCGCGAATTCGCCATGCGGGGCAACGTCGTCGACATGGCCGTCGGCATCATCATCGGGGCGGCCTTCGGCCAGATCGTGAACTCGCTGGTGAACGACATCGTCATGCCGCCGATCGGCCTGCTGCTCGGCAACGTCGACTTCACGAACCTGTTCGTCGCGCTGAACGGGGAAACGTACGAGTCGCTCGCCGTGGCCGACGCGGCCGGGGCGCCGGTGATCCGCTACGGGCTGTTCATCAACAACGTGCTCGATTTCCTGATCGTCGCCTTCGCGATCTTCATGGTCATCCGCGGCATGAACCGGCTCCGGAAGAAGCAGGAGGCGGCGCCCGCCACCGAGCCCGCTCCGCCGGCGCCGACGGTCGAGGTTCAGCTGCTGACCGAGATCCGCGACGCGCTCAGGACCCGCTGACGGAGCGCGTTTCGCCGTACCGCCGCGCCGCGGCGGCCGGTTCGTCGTAGCCGGCGACGAGGCGCTCCCACCCCTCGTCGTCGAAGCTCGTGCCGGTCTCGAGCGCGACCTTGCGCAGCGAACGCTCGAGACGCTCGAGTCCGGCCTTGCGCCACGGGCCGGGGGGCCTCAGGCGCGCGTTGTCGAAATCGACCAGGAACGTTCCGCCGTCGGAATCGAGCAGAATGTTGTGTGCCGTCAGATCCGGATGATCCACTCCGCGGTCGTGAAACGCGCGCAGCATGCGCCCGATCTCCCGCCAGCGCTCCGCGAGCGGGCGGCCTTCGTCGAGATAGACGGACAGCGGGCGAGTGTCCGGCAGGTACGCCGTGATGATGTCGGCCTGATACAGCAGAGCGTTGCGGCGCACGCGCGCGGCGACCGGCCGCGGCGCCGGCAGCCCGGCGTCGTGCAGCGCCGCGAGCAGCCTCCACTCGCGGAACGAGCGCGAGCGCTCGAGGCCTGCCCAGATATAGTGATCGTGGATGAAGCGGGACACGAGGCCCCCGCGGTGGTAGTGCCGCAGCACCCACTTCTCGCCGCCGCGGTCGAGCACGAGCACCGTGCCGCGGCCCGTCTTCTCGCGCAGCAGCTGCCCCTCGCGCTGCCAGTGCGCCTCGTCGAACCAGCGGTTCGCCGCGGGCTCGCCGAGCGCCGCGTCGTACAGCACGTACGACTCGCCCACCGTCGCTTTCCTTGCGTCGATCACGTCAGGCCTCCGTGCCGCCGTCGGCCCGCTGCGGCGCGTCGAGCGCGGCCGTGACGGCGTCGGCGACGCTCCGCGCGGAGATGTCGCGCAGGCAGCGCAGATGCTGCAGCGGGCAGGTTCTCTGGAAGCACGGGCTGCATTCGATGCCGAGGTAAAGAACGGTCTTGCGCGGCGTCAGGGGCGGCGTGAACGCAGGGCTCGACGAGCCGTAGATCGCGACGACGTGCGTGCCGACCGCGGCCGCGACGTGCATGAGCCCCGAATCGTTCGTCACGGCGACCCGGGCGGCCGACAGCAGGTCGACCGCATCCTCGAGCGACGTCGCGCCGCAAAGGTTTCGCACTTGCGGCGCCGCCGCGGCGATCGTCTCGCCGAGCGGGCGCTCCTTCGCCGAGCCGAGCACCCAGACGTCGAGCCCGGCGGCGGCGAGCGTCCCGGCGACGGCCGCGAACCGCTCGATCGGCCACTGTTTCGCCGGCCCGTACTCGGCCCCCGGCATCAGCGCGATCGTCTCGGCGGCATTGCCGAGACCGAGCTTCGAGCGCAGCGCGGCGACGGCTTCGGCGGACGCGCGCAGCGCCGGCGGCTCGACGTCGCCGGGCGCCTCGCCCCGCTCCGTACCGAGCGCGACGAAGCGCTTCACGGTCTGATCGAGCACGGCAGGGTCGAAGGGCCGGACGTCGTTGATCAGGCCGTAGCGGGATTCGCCGAGAAAACCGGTGCGGACGGGAACGGCCGCGAACCACGGCACGAGCGCCGACTTCAGCGAGCGCGGCAGCACGATGGCCCTGTCGTAGCGCTGCCCCCGCAGCCGGCGGCCGAGCGCGAAGCGCCGGCCGAGGCCGAGCTCCCCGTGCCCGACCGCCAGCTCGACGCCGCGCCGCACTTCCGGCATGCGCGCCAGGATCGGCAGCGACCACGGCGGCGCGACGACGTCGACGACGGCGCCCGGATGCCGCCGCGCGAGCAGCTTGTACAGCGACTGCGCCATGACCATGTCGCCGACCCAGGACGGGCCGACCACCAGAAAGCGGGTTTCGGCGGTCACGGATTGCGGGCGAGGGCGTCGAGATAAGCGCTCACTCCCCTCTTCACGTCGAGGAAGCCGGCGTCGTAGCCGGCGCCGCGCAGCGCTGCGATGTCCGCTTCCGTGAAGCTCTGGTAGCGCGGCTTCAGATCGTCCGGGAACGGGATATAGCGGATCCTGCCGCGGCCGTGCCAGTCGATGACGGCCTGCGCGACCTGATTGAACGTGGAGCTCGCGCCGGTGCCGACGTTGAAGATGCCCGACACGCTGCCGCGCTCGAGCAGCCACAGATTGACCTTCACGACGTCGTCGACGTGGATGAAGTCGCGCCGCTGCTCGCCGGCGGCGTAGCCGGCGTTGCCCTCGAACAGGCGCGCCTCGCCCTCGCGCTCGACCTGCAGGTGCAGGTGCCAGGCGACGCTGGCCATCCTGTCCTTGTGCGCCTCTCCCGGCCCGTACACGTTGAAATAGCGCAGCCCCGCGACCTGGGACGACGCGCCGGGGAGCCTGCGCCGCACGTAACGGTCGAACATCAGCTTGGACCAGCCGTACACGTTCAGCGGCCGCTCGGCGCTGTCGTCCGATTCGGCGAACGTCGTGCTCGCGCCGTAGACCGCGGCCGACGACGCGTAGATCAGCGGCACGCGCTCCGCGAGGCACCACTCGAGCAGGTCGACCGAGTAGCGATAGTTGGTGTCCATCATGTAGCGGCCGTCCCACTCGGTCGTGACGGCGCACGCGCCCTGATGGAAGACGGCCCGCGGCTTCGACGCGCCGGCGCGCGCGAGCCGCTCGAGCGCCCGGTCCTTGTCCCAGTAGTCGGCGATGCGGCAATCGGCCAGATTCGAGAACTTGCGCCCGTCAGTCAGATCGTCGACGACGACGACGTCGTCGACGCCGCGCTCGTTCAGGCCGCGGACGATGTTGCTGCCGATGAAGCCCGCTCCGCCGGTCACGACGATCATCGCGCGGCCTCGCCGTGGTCGGCGGCGCCGCGGACGAGCGCCCCGTCGGCCCATCGATGTGTTCGTCTCATCACTGTCCGTGTCTTCTCGCGCGGCATAGGATCGCGCATGCATGCGGCCCAAAACAAGCGACGGGCGAGCGGCCCGGGGCGCTGCGGGGCGGACGCTCACTCATTCCGCGACCACCTCGCGATAGACGTCGATCGTGCGCTCGATCGTGTCCTCGATCCTGAAATCCCGGGCGATGCGCTCGCGCGCGGCGGCGCCGAAGCGCAGGCGAAGCTGCGGATCCTCGTGCAGCTTCGCGATAGCCTCGGCCAGCGCGGCCGCGTCGCCGGGCGGCACGATCAGGCCGCTGACGCCGTCGACGACGAGCTCGGGGCTGCCGCCGCAGTCGGTCACGACCGGCGCGACGCCGTATGCCATCGCCTCGATCAGCGAGCGTGCGAGCCCTTCACGGCGGGTCGACGGCAGCACGAAGACGTCGCAGGCGGCCGCGAGCGCCGGAGCATCCGGTCGGTAGCCGGTGCGGTGAACTCTCGCGGCCGCGCCGCTGCGCTCGATCGCCTGCGCGAGCCGCGCCGCCTCCATGTCGCCGACGAGAAGCAGATGGACGTTCCAGCTCTCCGGAAGACGCGCGACCGCGTCGACGAGCAGCTCGATGCCCTTGCGCGGACGGTAGTTCGCGACGCAGCCGACGACGAACGCGTCCGGCGGAATCCCGGCAGAGGCGAGGTCCGCCGCAGGCTCGCGGTACCAGTCGAGGCTGTGGCCTTTGTGGATCGTGACCAGCCGCTCCTCGGGCACGCGCAGGAAGGCGGGACGCATTCGCAGGAAGAAGTCCCGGACCGCGTCGGCGACGCAGATGATCCGCGCGATGCGCGGATTCAAAAAGCGCAGCCACGAAACCGGATCTGCGAAGCTGACGTTGCCGACGATGCCGCGGTACGCAACGATGCGCACGGGCAGGCCGACGCTCGCGAGCAGGCCGTTCTGCAGCGCCCTGCCGCTGAAGACGTGAAGGATGTCGTAACGGCCCCGCCGCAGCTCGCGCCGCAGCGCGCGGACGGTGTGCCAGCCGCGACCGAGCTCGATGTCGACCATGGGCAGCCCGGCCGCCGCGAACGTGTCGCGGCCGCGGGACGCGCGCGGCGAGACGACGGCCAGATCGATGCCGCGCTCGCGCATGCCGGCGAACGCGGCGACCGTCGGCCGATCCGGATCCTCCGTCACGCACAGTACCCTGAGGCTCACCGGCCGAGCGCCTCGACCCGGCCGCGTCGAGCGGCGACGGCGGCTTCGTACAGCGCCAGATATTTCCGGCACATGACGTCCGCGGTGAAATCCTGCGCGATGCGGTGGCCGGTGTCGCCGAGGCGGCGCCGCAGCTCCGGGTCGGCCGCGAGACTCAGTATCCGCGCCTTCAGCTGGTCCGGCCGCTCGGGATCGATCAACATGCCGTTATCGCCGTCGTGCACGATCTCCGGCACGCCGCCGACGCGGCTCGCGACGATCGGCAGCCGATGCTCCATCGCGTCGAGCAGGATGCTGCCGATGCCTTCGCGCCGCGACGGCAGCACGAACATGTCGAACGCGGCGAGATAGTCGCCGACGTTGTCGACGAAGCCCGCGAAAGTGACGTTGCCGAGCCCCGAGGCCTGACGCTTCAGCACGATCTCGTCGTCGCCCCCGCCGACCAGCAGGAAGTGCAGATCCGGGTGCGACTCCTCGAGCTCGCGCGCCACCTCGATGATGAACTCCTGGCCTTTCTGCCGGTTGTCGAGCGCGCCGACGTGGCCGACGATCAGCTTGCCGCGATACCTTTCCCTGACGGCCGCGGAGCGCACCGGGTCCACCGGCAGGGAGCTGCCGCTCGAGTGAATCACGTCCGTGCGCACGGCCGGGTCGAATCGCCGCACGACGTCGGCGACCTGCGGCGCGACGGCGACGACGCGGAACGCGTGGCGGTATGCGGCATGCGCGAGCCGGTGCTCGCCTATCGGGTTGTCGACCCGCCGCGTCAAAATGTACGGCGTGCGCGACATCAGCGCCCGGAGGTAGGCGCCGTAGACGCTGCGCCCCTCGTGCACGTGCACGACGTCGACGCCGCCGGTCGCGGCCGCGACACCGAGCGGATTGCCCGACACGAGCCGGATCTTTACGCCGGAGTCGCCGAGCCGTTCCGCGAGCGGGCCGCCACGGCGCGCGACGAGGCGCTGGCCGATGCCGCGCCCGGCGAGCTCCCGGATCAGCAGCTCCGTCTGGCGCTCGCCGCCGCGATAGCCCTTCGCGACGTTCACGTGCGCGACGGTGATGCTCGATGCTGTGGACATGCTGTCGAGAGCCGCTCCGGCCACCGACCCCGGGGCCGGTCGTGGCGCGCATGATAACGGGTCGCGCCGCCGGCGCGAATTGCGGCGCGGAGCCGGACCCAATAGAGTCCTCGCTTTGCTGTCTGGGCGCCGGAGCGGCCCCGAGGTCGAAGCGACGTGTGTGGATTCATCGGCGGCACCGATCCCGCCTGGAGGTATCGCGAGGCGATGGACGCGATCGCCCATCGCGGTCCGGACGCGAGCGCGCTGCGGCTCGACGCGCCGATCCGGGTCGGCTTCCGGCGGCTGTCGATCGTCGACCTCGCCGACGCCGCCAACCAGCCGATGGTCGCGCCGGACGGCGCCACATGGCTGGTCTTCAACGGCGAGATCTACGGCTTCGAGGCGCTGAGGCGGCAGCTCGAGGGCCGGGGCCGGACGTTCCGGACGCATTCCGACACCGAGGTCCTGCTGAACGCGTATCTCGAGTGGGGCGACGGCTTCACCGAGCACGTCGACGGCATGTTCGCGATCGCGATCTGGGACGCCGGTCAGCGCAGGCTGAAGCTGTATCGGGACCGCCCGGGCATCAAGCCGCTGTACTACTTTCACGACGGGCGCGCGTTCGCCTTCGCGTCGGAGCTGAAGGCGATCGAGACGGCGTGCGCGGGGTCCTCCGATCTCGGCGGCATCGACGGCACCGCGCTGTACGACTTCCTGAGCTACCGCTACGTGCCGGCGCCGAAGACGCTCTACCGACGCTGCTTCAAGCTGCCGCCGGCACACCGGCTCGTGTTCGACCCCGAGACCGGACGGATCGACGGACCCGCGCCGTACTGGACGCTCGACATACCCGCCGAGCCCCGCCGCCCACGGCTCGAGGACGCGTGCGCGGAGCTGCGCTCGCTGATCGAGGAAGCCGTGCGCGAGCAGATGGTCGCGGACGTGCCGGTCGGCTTCTTCCTGTCCGGCGGAATCGACTCGAGCGTCGTGGTCGCGGCCGCGTCGCGCACCGGCCGGCCCATCTCGACTTTCGCGATCGGATTCGACTCCGACGAAGTATCGGAGACGCCCTATGCGCGCGAGGTCGCCGAGACTTTCGGCACAGATCACCACGAGCGGATACTGTCGCCCGAGCACGCACAGGAGCTGCTGCCGCGGCTGAAGTCCTGGTTCGACGAGCCGTTCGCAGACGAGTCTGCGATGCCGACCTACCTCGTGTCGAAGACGGCGCGCAGCGAGGTCAAGGTCGTGCTGACCGGCGACGGCGGCGACGAAGTGTTCGGCGGCTATCGAACGTATCCCCGCTTCGAGCGCTACGACCGCCTGCCGTCATGGCCGCGTTTCATGGCGGACGCGAGCTACCGGCTGCGGCGCTCGCGCGGCAAACGCTCGCCGGTGGCGCGTCTGCTCGCTCTGGCGGACATGGCGTTCAGCAACGGGCCCGCACTGTGGGGCCGCATCATGGCGGGCATGCCGGAAGCGGCAAAGCTCGACTACAAGGCCGCACTCGACGTGCCGCGCGACTACGACGACTGGTGGCACTTCAGGCGCTGGTTCCGCGGCGATCTGCCGCCGCGCACGCGCCTGCAATATCTCGACTTCCACACCTTCCTGCCGGGGCTCGTGCTGACGAAGGTCGATCGCACCAGCATGGCCGTGTCGCTCGAGGCACGCGTGCCGCTGCTCGACCGCCGTATCGTCGAGTTCTCCTTCGGGCTCGCGGAGGACGTCAGGTACCCACGCGGCGAGCTGAAGGGGCTGCTGCGCGAGGCGTACCGGGGCATCCTGCCGGACCGGATCCTCGATCGCAGGAAAAAGGGCTTCGGCATTCCGCGCTATTATCTGCGCGACCTGGACGGCGGCAAGGTCATTCAGGAGCACGTTCTGACGAGCCTGTTCTCGACGGCGCTGCGTCCTCAGCCTTGAAGAACGGGCGCTCGGCCGCCCCCCACGACACCCTCGAAGGACCGGCATGATCGGACGAGCACTGGGCGAGAAGCTCAGGAAGCGAAAGCACAAGCGCGCGTACCGCGCGATGATCAGGCAGTGGTACGCCGACGGCGGCGACGAGGCGATGCGCTTCGACTACCCGCTCGGCCGCGACGCGCTGGTCATGGATCTCGGCGGCTACGAGGGCCAGTGGGCCAGCGACCTGTATTCGAGGTATCGCTGCCGGATCCTCGTCTTCGAGCCGGTGGCGGGCTTCGCGTCGCGAATCGCCGACAGGTTCCGGCACAACGACGATATCGAAGTCTTCGATTACGGGTTGGGCGCCGCGACCAGAACGGAGACAATACACCTGAAGGGGGCCAGCAGCTCGACATACAGAAGCGACGCCGCGACCGAAACCATACGGATAGCAGACGCCGCCGAATGGCTTCAAGATCACGCTGTAGCTCGGGTCCACCTGATGAAAATCAACATCGAAGGGGGCGAATTCGAGCTGCTCGAAAGGTTGATCGACGCCGGAGCCGTGGGGCGCATCGACGACATTCAGGTGCAGTTCCACAACGTCGCGAGCGACTCCGCGCGCCGCATGGAGCTGATCCAGCGTAAGCTGAGCGAGACGCACGAGCCGACTTACCAGTACCGCTTCGTGTGGGAAAATTGGACCCGGAAGAGAGCTGATGACGAATAAACCCGCGCGCAAACGCGCGCTGATCACCGGAATCACGGGCCAGGACGGCGCCTACCTCGCCGAGCTGCTGCTCGAGGAGGGCTACGAGGTGCACGGCGTCAAGCGCCGCGCATCGCTGTTCAACACGGACCGCGTCGACCACCTGTACCGCGACCCGCACGAGCCCGAGCGCCGCATGATCCTGCACTACGGCGACCTGACCGACTCGACGAACCTGATCCGGATCGTGCAGGAAGTCCAGCCGGACGAGATCTACAACCTGGCCGCGCAGAGCCACGTCGCGGTCTCGTTCGAGACGGCCGAATACACGGCGAACGCCGACGCGGTCGGCACGCTGCGCCTGCTCGAGGCGATCCGGATCTGCGGGCTGATCGACCGCACGCGCTTCTACCAGGCATCGACGTCCGAGATGTTCGGCCGCGTCGCCGAGGTGCCGCAGCGCGAGACGACGCCGTTCTATCCGCGCTCGCCCTACGGAGCCGCGAAGGTTTACGCCTACTGGATCACGGTCAACTATCGGGAGGCATACGGCCTCTACGCCTGCAACGGCATCCTGTTCAACCACGAGTCGCCGATCCGCGGCGAGACGTTCGTGACTCGCAAGATCACGCGCGGCCTCGCGCGGATCAGGACCGGCCTCGAGGAGTGCCTCTATCTCGGCAATCTCGACGCGCTGCGCGACTGGGGGCATGCGCGCGACTACGTGCGTGCGCAATGGCTGATGCTGCAGCAGAGCGGGCCCGAGGACTTCGTCATCGCGACCGGCGAGCAGCACTCGGTCCGGGAGTTCGTGAACCTTGCCGCCAGCATGCTGGGCATGGAGCTCGAGTGGCGCGGCAGCGGCGTCGAGGAGCACGCGATCGACGCCGCCACCGGCAACACGATCCTGCGCGTCGACCCGCGCTACTTCCGCCCGACGGAGGTCGACACGCTGCTCGGCGATCCGACCAAGGCGCGGGAGAAGCTCGGCTGGCGCGCCGAGATCGGCTTCGAGGAGCTCGTGCGGGAGATGGTCGATTCGGATCACGAGCTCGCGAAACGCGACGCTCTGATCGCACGCGAAGGTTTCTCGATCTACAGGCACTACGAATGAAGGACGGCGCGTCGGTCTACGTCGCGGGGCACCGCGGCCTCGTCGGCTCGGCGATCTGCCGCGCGCTCGCCGATCGCGGCATTCGGTCCCTCGTGACGCGCACGAGCGTGGAGCTCGACCTGCGCGAGCAGGCGGCGGTCGAGCGGTTCTTTGCGGAGCAGCGGCCGGAGTACGTGTTCCTGGCCGCGGCCAGGGTCGGCGGCATCTACGCGAACGACACATACCCGGCGGATTTCATCCGCGACAACCTGCAGATCCAGACCAACGTCATCGACGCGGCCTGGCGGCACGGCGCCCGCAAGCTGTGCTTCCTCGGCTCGAGCTGCATTTACCCGCGCATGGCGCCGCAGCCGATCCCGGAAGATTCCCTGCTGACCGGACCGCTCGAGAAGACGAACGAGTGGTACGCGATCGCGAAAATCGCCGGCATCAAGATGTGCCAGGCCTACTCGAAGCAGCACGGCTTCAACGCGATCTCGCTGATGCCCACGAATCTCTACGGGCCCGGCGACAATTTCGACCCGCTCGGCTCACACGTGATCCCGGGGCTGATCGGCAAGTTCCACGCCGCGAAGACCGCCGGCGACGACGCGGTGACCGTGTGGGGCACGGGCACGCCGAGGCGCGAGTTCCTGTACGTCGACGATCTGGCCGATGCGGCCTGCCACCTGATGGAGACCTACGACTCGCCGGAGATCGTCAACGTCGGCGTGGGCGAGGACGTCACGATTGCCGAGCTGGCGGACCTCGTCAGGCACGTCGTAGGTTTCGAAGGCCGGCTCGAATACGACCGCAGCAAACCCGACGGCACGCCGCGCAAGCTCCTCGATGTGTCGAGGCTGAAGAGCCTCGGCTGGCGCCCGCGCGTCGGCCTCGAGGACGGGCTGCGCCGCACGTACGACTGGTACGTCCGGCACGTTGCCGACGCGGCCGCCTGAAGCGCGAGCCGACGTGCGCGACAAGCCCGTCCGGGACTCGCTGATCCGGCTGCTCGGCGCCGCCGGCATGCACGTTTGCGATCGCACGAGCCGCGCCGAGCTCGGCGCGCTGATCGAGTCGCTGCGGCCGCTCGACAGCGGCATCCCCCTGATACGTCTCGGCCCCGCTGGCGACGGCGGCTACCTCGTTCCCGACGACCTGACCGGCATCGAGCACGCGTTTTCGCCGGGTGTCTCGACCGAGTCGGGCTTCGAGTCCGACCTCGCCGCGCGCGGCATGCGCGTGTTCCTCGCGGACGGCTCCGTCGCGGCGCCGCCGGTCTCGAATCCCGGCTTCGTCTTCGAGAAGAAGTACGTCGGTTGCGTGCTCGACGAGCAGTTCACGACGCTCGACGACTGGAAGCGGCGCATGATCCCCGACGGCGACGGCGACCTGCTGCTGCAGATGGACATCGAGGGCGCGGAGTTCGAGGCGCTGCTGAACGCATCGGACGCGCTGCTCGCGCAGTTCCGGATCATGGTCATCGAGTTCCATTACCTGCAGCAGCTGTACAACAAGTCGTTCTACGTGATCGTATCGCGGCTGTTCGCGAAACTGCTGAAGCAGCACTCCGTCGTGCACATCCACCCGAACAACTGCTGCGGCTCCGTGCGCGGCGCCGGCTTCGAGATACCGCGCATCGCCGAGTTCACGTTCCTGCGCAATGACAGGTTCCGCCGGCGCGAGCCGCGCCGCGACTTCCCGCACCGGCTCGATGCCGACAACACGCGCAAGCGCAGCCTGCCGCTGCCCGAGTGCTGGTATCGCTGACGAAAAGGGGTAACGAAAAGGGGTCAGGGCCCTTTAATCGCAAAAAAGGGGTCAGGGCCCTTTTCGCGTGATAAAGGGCCCTGACCCCTTTTAACCGGTTAAAGGGCCCTGACCCCTTTTTCAGAAGACGTCGACTTCGGCGGACGCGCCGCCGAGCCACCAGGCCGCCTCGCTGAATGTGCTCAGGTAGCTGGCGAACAGCCGCCGCGTGCGCGCGAGCAGCAGCATGTCGATCAGGTCCTCGCTCACGCCTTCGGCGGACCTCCAGCTGTCCGCGCGCGCGGTTTCGCGCGGGAAGTGCAGGACGCGGCCGGCACCGTAGCGCTGCTGCAGCGAGCCGATCACGCCGTCCTCGTCGCTGACGACGAGAAAGCGGCGCTCGCGCGGCACGCCGTCCATGAGCCGCAGCAGCCGTTTCGCGGCCGGCCTGTGGTACTTGCGGTGGCGGCGCGGGTCGTCGCGCCACGTGCGCACCTGCACGCCCACGGTTGCCGCGTCGAGGCCCGCTTCGGCCGCCCACCGGTCTGCGCGGCGGGCGATTTCCGGCCGCACATCGATGCGCCTGAACAGTGGCGCGTACAGGTCGCGGAAATATTGGGGAATGCGCCCGTACTCGAGGTCGAGATGCCGCGCGTCGGCGCGGGTCGAGCGGCGCGAATGCGTCTTCGGAAACACCATGTAACGGTACCGGTCGTCCGGCCGGCCCCGCAGCGTCCACCACAGCTTGCCGGCGCCGCGGATCAGCGGATTCGCTCCGGCACCGACGGTGGCAAAACCGGCGGGCAAATGCCGCTCGTCCTCCGGCAGCACGACGAGCCGCCACGAGCCCCAGACGCGGGCGCCGTCCGGGATCGAATCGACGGCGCAGTCGTTCGTGAACAGATCACCGAACCGGGCGGGCATGTGGGGCGTCACTGGCCAGTGCACGCGCGCATCCGGCGACAGTCGCATCGCCGAAACCCAGGATTTCAGGCGGTTGCCGAGCCCGGCCGTCTCGGTCGAGACGACGACGGACCCTGGGCCCGCCTCGCCGCCGTCGACACCCTCGTCGTCACGCCTGCCCGCCGGCGGCGTGCCGGTCACGGGAAGGTCGAGCCGCTCAGGCTCTTCCGCCGGAAGCGGTCTCGCTGTGCCGATGGCTTTGAACGGGCTCGCTGGCGACCGGCTCGCGGACCAGCCGATAGCTCGCGCTGCAGTACGGGCACTTCGCCTCGCCGGTCTGCTCTATCGGCAGGTAGACCTTCGGGTGGGAATTCCACAGATACATCTCCGGAAGGGGGCAATGCAGCGGGAGGTCGTCCGGCGTCACCGTATACGTCGGCTCCGCATTCGGCGGCTTCAGGTTCTCATCGACTCTGCCGTGACGTTCGCGCACCAGGGCTGCCTCCTTCGTTTCTCGAGCGCCGAATTATATATGACGGCCCGCCGCGACGGCTGCGGCGCCTCGAGCGGGCAAGCCGACGTGAGACGGCTGAACGAAGAGGGTCGGGGGCAGGTCGGGGCCCGTTTTCGCTGCGAGGCGACCGATGCCACGGTCGCGGTGGGAAAGGACCCC
>JAFGNC010000602.1 GCA_016927175.1 Gammaproteobacteria bacterium
AGCCCGTCGTGATGTTCGCGCTCGAGTGGTGCGAGTTCTGCTGGTCGGTGCGCAAGCTCTTCACGCGGCTCGGCATCGAGTACCGCAGCGTCGACCTCGACTCGGTCGCGTATCAGGCCGACGACCTCGGCGGCAGGATCCGCACCGTGCTGGCCGAGCGGACCGGCGCGGTGACGATCCCGCAGATTTTCATCGGCGGCGAGCACGTCGGCGGCTGCACGGACCTGTTCGACGCGTGGCGCGACGGCTCCATCCAGCGGCGGCTCGACGCGCGCGGCATCGCGTACGACACGGCTGCCGAGGTCGATCCGTATGCGCTGCTGCCGAAGTGGCTGCACCCGAGAAAGTCGGCGTGAAAGGCGGCATCAGCGTCGGTGGCTGCAGAGGAGAACGGATCATGGCCACGCAGAACATACCGGTCATCAGCATCGCGCGTCTCGACGGCGGCGAAACGCTGGCGGCGCTCGATCAGGCCTGCCGCGAGTGGGGCTTCTTGCAGGTCGTCGACCACGGCATCGACGACGCCGTGATCGATGCGCTCTATCGCGAGATGCGGGCGTTCTTCGTACAACCGATGCCCGCGAAGCGCGCGATTTCACGCACCGCCGATAATCCGTGGGGCTTCTACGACCGGGAGCTGACGAAGAACACGCGCGACTGGAAGCAGATCTACGACTACGGCCCGCCCGACGGCGCTGCGCTGCGGCCGCAGTGGCCGGCCGGCATGCCGGCGTTCCGGCCTGCCGTCGAAGCGTTCTACGGCGCGTGCGAGAAGCTTGCGCTGCAGCTGCTGTCCGCCGTCGCGGTCAACCTCGGCATGCCGCGCGATGCGCTGCACGCGGACTTCGTGCCGGCGCACACGAGCTTCCTGCGGCTGAACTATTACCCGCGGTGCCCGAATCCGGAGCGCACGGCGGGCCTTGCGACGCCGAAAAGCGGGCACCTCGGCATCAACCACCACACGGACGCCGGCGCGCTGACGCTGCTGCTGCAGGACGAGCAGCCGGGCCTCGAGGTTTACCGATACGGCGAGTGGCATCTCATCGAGCCGCGCCGCGATGCGCTCGTGATCAACATCGGCGACGTCGTGCAGGTCTGGTCGAACGACCGTTACCGCGCCTCGCTGCACCGCGTGATCGCGAGCGCGGGGGCCGAGCGCTTCAGCGCGCCGTTCTTCCTGAACCCGTCCTACGCCGCGTGCTACTCGCCGCTGCCGACGACGGTGGACGAGCGTCACCCGCCGGCCTACCGAAGCATCAACTGGGGCGAGTTCCGCGCGCTGCGCGCGGCCGGAGACTATGCCGACTGCGGCGAGGAAGTTCAGATCACGCACTATCGAATCGAGTCGGAGGAGCAACGCCATGGCCTTCATAGCCACCGTGTCGCCGCGCGAGGCTGACGGCGACGTGCGCGCGATGTACGAGCGCCAGCAGGGGAAGTACGGCTACGTGCCGAATTACGCGAAGGTGTTCAGCCCGCGGCCGGAGATCATGGGGCTCTGGGCCGCGCTGCTCGCCGGGATCCGGCGCAACATCGAGCCGCGCAGGTTCGAGCTCGTGACGAGCGCCGCGGCGCACGCGATGGGCAACTCCTACTGCGCGCTCGCGCATGGCCGGGCGCTGACGAAGTACGTGCCTGCCGAGGACGCCCGCGCCATGTTCGCGGATCCCGCGCGGCCGGTGCTGCAGGCCGCCGACGCGGCCGTCGTCCGTTTCGCGCGCAAGGTGGCCGTCGATGCGTCGGCCGTCACGCGCGAGGACGCCGACGAGCTGAAACGGCACGGATTTACCGACGCGGAGATCTTCGACGTCGCGGCCGCGGCCGCCGCGCGGGCGTTCTTTGCGAAGCTCCTCGACGCGCTCGGAGCGCAGCCCGATTCGGCCTTCCTGGACATGGACGCCGGGCTGCGCGACGCGCTCGCCGCCGGCCGGCCGATCGATCGGGGCGAGCCGGAGCGTCTGCCGGAGCCGGAGGCAGACGCCGCGGCGTTCCACAACAGCGCGACGCCGATCACGGCCGACAGCAGCGAGCCCGCGAACACGGCGATCTTCGCGGCCGCGAACTCGTCGGGCACGGGGTAGGCCTGACCGGCGATGAACAGGGACATCGTGAAGCCGATGCCTGCGAGGGCGCCGGCGCCGGCGAGCTGGCGCCACGACATCGCATCGGCCTTCGCGGCGAGGCCCGAGCGCACGGCGAGCAGACAGAACAGCACGAAGCCGAGCGGTTTGCCGACGGCGAGGCCCGCGACGATCGCGAGCATCAGCCCCCCGTTGCCGCTGAACACGTCGCCGGAAAACGCGACGCCGGCATTGGCCAGCGCGAACAACGGCAGCACGACGAGGCTCGATCGCGGCGCCATGGTGCGCAGCATCCGGTCCGCCGGAGACAGCAGGCGATCATGAATCGCGTCGAGCGCCCGCAGCGCCGGCTCCGACGGACCGTGCCGGAGCTGCTCGCCGCCGTGGCGCGCCTCGTTCGCGAGGATCGAGTCCGCCTGCGTCGCCAGCGTGTCGTAGTTCGGCGGCGGCCGCGTCGGGATGATGGCCGCCAGGATCACGCCCGCGAGGGTCGCGTGCAGTCCGCCGGCGTGAACGCACGCCCACAGCGCGATGCCGATCATGATGTAGGGCGACGGGCGATAGACGCCCGAGCGGTTCAGCAGCACCAGCAGCGCCGTGAAGAAGGCGGCGGAGGCCAGCCAGCCGGGCTGCAGGTCGTTCGAATAGAAAATCGCCACGACGAGGATCGCGCCGATGTCGTCGACGATGGCCGCGGCGGTGAGGAATATCCGCAGCTCGAGCGGCACGCGGCGGCCCATCATCGCGATCAGCGCTACGGCGAAGGCCGTATCGGTCGCCATCGGCACGCCCCATCCGCGCGTCCACGGGCCGGGCGGAACCAGGGCGACATAGACGAGGGCAGGCAGCAGCATGCCGCCAATCGCGGCCGCGATCGGCAGCGCGGCGGATCGCCGGTTGGCGAGGTGCCCGACCGTGAACTCGCGCTTGATCTCGAGCCCGACGACCAGAAAGAAGATCGTCAGCAGCGCATCGTTGACCCAGTGCCGCAGCGACATCTCGAAGCCGAGGTCGCCGAAAGCGATGCCGAAGCCGGTGTTCCAGAACGCTTCGAAGCCGCCGCTCAATCCGGAGTTGCTGATCAGGAGGGCCAGCGCCGTGGCGAGCAGCAGCAGCATGCCGGCGGCCGGCGCCCAGCTCGCGAACTCGAGCGCGGCCGCGCGCACGCGATACCCGAGCGAGCCGAGCATTGCGTCCGCGAAGGAGCTTTCGTCCCATGCGCCGTCGTAGCGCCGGCCGTTGATGAAAAACGTCGGCGTGAACCGCACGCCGCTCGCGGCGGCGCTTTCGACGTCGCGGGTTACCCGTGCCTCGGCCTGCGCGAGGGCGGGCGCCTCGACGGCGGCGTCGGGTGCATCGCACTGCTCCGC
>JAFGNC010000603.1 GCA_016927175.1 Gammaproteobacteria bacterium
CGGCGCGGCGCACGAGGTGCCGCCCGGAAGCCGCTCGGCACCCGAGGCGCCGTCCGGAAGCCGCTCCGCGCACCAGGCGCCGCCCGGAAGCCGCTCGGGGCACCAGGCGCCGCCCGGACGCGGCGCGGCGCACGAGGCGCCGGCGGCGCTGACGGAGCGCGAGCTCGACGTGCTCGGCCTCGTGGCGTCGGGCCGGACGAATCGCGAGATCGGGGCAGCGCTGCACATCAGTGAGCACACGGTCGCCCGCCACGTCGGCAACATCTTCACCAAGCTCGGTGTCGCGTCACGCACCGCCGCGAGCGCTTATGCGTACGAGCATGGCCTCGTCGGGAAACCGCAGCGGAAATAGAGCCTTTCCGGGAATCCGCCGGCCCCGCACATGCTGCTTAGAGACGCGTTCTAGTCAACATTGACCACTCCGCCGCCGCGCGAATCCGGTCAATTCGAGCGATGCGGCCGCCTCTCCCTCCGTCCTACGATCCGGTCGCATGCCGACAGCGTCCTGGAGCCGGAACCCGTAGGGAGGAACGAGAGATGGCAGAGCGAATCTACGACGCGCAGTTCAGCGGCAACGCCGCCGACAACTACGAGCGCTACTTCGTCCCGGCGATCGGCGGGCCATTGGCCGCGGACCTGGTCGACGCCGCGGCCTTAAAGACCGGCGAGCGCGTGCTCGACGTCGCCTGCGGAACGGGGGTCGTCGCGCGGCTCGCGGCCGAGCGCGTCGGCGAGACGGGCCGCATCGCAGGCTCCGATATCAACCGGAGCATGCTCGAGGTCGCGCGCTCGTTGCCGGCCGCGGGCGTCTCGATCGAATGGCACGAGGCCGACGCCGAATCGCTGCCGCATGCCGACGAGAGCTTCGACGCCGTGCTGTGCCAGATGGGCCTGCAGTTCGTCGAGAACAAGCTCGCGGCGTTGCGCGAGATGCGGCGCGTGCTCGCCGCGGGCGGCCGCGCCGTCATCAACGTGCCCGGACCCGCGCCCGCGCCGATGGCCGCGTTCGCCGACGCGCTGGGGCGTCACGTCGGCGCCAGGGCCGCGGCGTTCATACATCTGGTGTTCTCGCTGCACGACCCCGGCGAGCTGCGCGAGCTATTGGCCGCCGCCGGCTTCCGCGATACCGACGTCCGGCGCGAGACGAAATCGCTGCGCGTGCCGCCGCCCGAGGAGTTCATGTGGCAGTACATCTACTCGACTCCGATGGCCGGCGCGCTCGCCGAGCTCGATCCGCAGCGGCGCGCGGCGCTCGAGCGGGACGTGTGCGCGAAGTGGCAAGATCACTGCGACGACGGCGCCCTGATGTTGAGCGTCGGCATGACCACGGCGATCGCGAGGAAGTAACGGGAAGCGAGTGCGCGCTACGAGCCGCTGATCGGGAAGTCGATTGCTGCGGCGATGCTGTGTTTTGCACGCGCGCCGCGGGACGCCCGGCAATCGCACGCGCCATCTCGAGAGCGGGACGGCCGCGTCACTGACTGACTGTCGATATGTCGATCAGGGGATTCGACGCCAGCTTGCCGTCGGCCGTCAGCGCGGGATAAGGGCGGCCCTGCTGCCGGAAACGTTCCGCGAGCTCGGGATACGACCACTCGAACAACGTCCGCTCGCGCTCGTCGGGCGAGAGCCGCGATTTGTCATAAAGTCCCGCCGCGAGCCGTTGCCGCTCGGCCTCGGCGAGGATGACGCCTACCGCGACGGAGAGGTTCAGCGACCTGCCGATCCCGTGCATCGAAATCGCGATGTGGTCGTCGGCCGCCGCTCGGGCCGCGTCGCTCAACCCGACGGCTTCCGCCCCGAAGACGATCGCCACCTTCGCCGTGTAATCCACGTCGCGATAGTCGCGCGTGCCTGCGCCCCCGTGCGCCGCCACGAGCCGCCAGCCGTCGTCGCGCAGCGCCGCGAGCCCCGCGCGAGTCGAGGCATGCAGCGTGACCGCCACCCAGTGCTTCGCGCCGCCGGCGATCATGTGCTGAAGGCGCATTGCGCCGCCCGCGGTGGCCGCATGCAATCGCTGGATGCCGACGGCGTCGGCGGTGCGGATGATCGACGTGAGGTTCTGCGCCCTGTTCGCGCCGTCCAGGAACGCGGTGAGGTCGGGTTGACGACGTTCGAGGGCGCGCTGCAGGTTAGCGAATCGCTCCGGTGTCATCCGGACCTTCCGTGTGAAGACGTTCCGCGCGTATCGTAACAGCGGAGGTCCGCACCGAGAGTCGCGTCGGGACACGTTGTAGTCGAACTGTGATCGGCGTCACAACCGTCACGTCATGCCGGCTCGCCCGCAGCTCGACCGCGAGGTCCCGGAGCTTCTGCAGCGGAAGCTTCTGCAGCGCGCCGGCGCAATTGCGCGAACACGACCGCGTGCATCACGAGATAGAGCGGCACCAGCACGGTCGGAATCAACACCCACGGCAGCGACGCAACCGCCAGCGAGCCCGCTCCCGCATCGAAGATCTGAAGAGGCGAGCCCGCGGCCGACGTCAGGCCCAGCCCGACCGCAACGACGAGGTCGAGCGCGCCGAACGCGTTCCAGGCTCCGATCATCCAGCCCTGCGACGCCCACTCGCGCGCGGAGGCC
>JAFGNC010000020.1 GCA_016927175.1 Gammaproteobacteria bacterium
GACATAGGACTGCAGCATCGTGAGCTGGTAAAGGTCCGTCAGCAGAGCGCTGTCGGCCGGGTGCCAGGTGGCGCGGGCAGTCGGCGGTCGTGCGGATTCCATGGTCCTCACCCGGTGTTAGGCTAGCTGGACGAGCGCCGGCCGCGCCGGGGGCGCATGCGGCGCGCCGCAACCAAGACATACTATGAAAGTGTTCGCGCTGAACGCCAGCAGGTCCGGGGCCGCCGCCGCGGCGCGGCGGCTCGGCGCCGGGCTCGGGGAGCACGAGGAGCGGGAGTTCGAGGACGGCGAGTTCAAGGTGCGGCCGCTCGAGAGCGTGCGCGGCGAGCGTGTTTTCGTCTGGCACTCCCTGTACGGCGGCGGCGAGGGCGGCAGTGCCGCGGACAAGCTGTGCCGCCTGCTGTTCTTCGTCGGCGCTCTGAAAGATGCCGGCGCCGCCGAGGCCGTCTGCGTCGCGCCGTACCTCGCGTTCGCTCGCAAGGACCGGCGGACGAAGCCGCGCGACCCGGTTACGACGCGCTACGTGGCGTTGCTGTTCGAGGCGGTCGGCTGCGATGCGCTCGTGACGGTCGACGTCCACAACGTCGCCGCCTTCGAGAATGCCTTTCGCTGCCCGACCTTGAACCTCGAGGCGGGTCCGCTGCTCGCCGCGCATTACGCGGCCGATGCGCGCGCCGCGAACCGCGTCGTCGTGCTCGCGCCGGACGCGGGCGCCGTCAAACGGGCACGGGCCTTCGCGAGCGTGCTCCAGAGCGAGTCGGCCCGGCCGGTCGAGCTGGCTTTCGCGGAGAAGTCGCGCAGCGAAGGCCGGGTCAGCGGCGAGCGCTTCGCCGGCGACGTCGACGGGGCACTCGTCATCGTCGTCGACGACCTCGTCAGCGGCGGCACGACGCTCGCGCGTGCGGCGGCCGCGGCGAAGGAGCGGGGCGCCGCGGCCGTGCACGCCGCGATCACCCACGGCTTTTTCGCGACCGGCGCCGCCGAGGCGCTGTCGCGCGCGGAGCTCGGGTCGATCGCGGTCACGGACACGATAGGCGACGTCCACGCGCGCGGCGCGGCGCTCGGCGACAGGCTCGCCGTGGTCGAGACTGCGGCGCTGATCGCCGACGCCCTGCGCCGGCTCGACGTCGGGCGCTGATCGCTCAGTCCGGCCCGGCGCCCGCGCGCGCGAGGCCCGAGCGTGCCTGCTCGAGATACCACGTCGCCCGGCCGATCCAATGCCCCGCCTGTGCCGGCGGCAGACCGTCCACGGTGTGCCACGCCGACAGCAGCGCGCGGACCGCGGCGCGCGCGCTGCGGTAGAACGCCAGCAGCCCGGGCGCGATCGGATCCGCGGCCGCGTCGACGTACAGATCGAGCAGCCGCTGCGCAACGGCGGGCGCCGCGAGCCGCTCACATTCGAGCGCCAGGAAGCTGATCTCCTCGGCAGAGTCGAGCCAGCGAAGCTCCTGCGAGAATTCGAGGCAGTCGATGATCTGCGGCTCTCCATCGAGGAACACGTGCTCGGGGCGAAGGTCGCCGTGCGCATCGACGATGCGGCGCTCGCGTGCCCGCGCCTCGAGCAGCGCGCCGCCGGCATCGAGGAACCGCATCTGCGCGTCGTCGACGGCATCGAGGAGCGACGCGTCGAGGCCGAGCTCGGGCGAGCGCAGTTGCCGCAGCGTGTCCCGTGTGCGGCGCTCGACCTGGCGCCGATAGCCTTCGGGCCCCCACGGCGCAAGAACGGCGGCCCGATAGAAGCGGTTCAGCTTGTCGATCAACGAGCGCAGCTCCGCATCCGTGACGCGGCCCTCCGCGGCGAGGCGCTCGAGCGTGCGGTGCTGCGGCAGCCTGTGCATGTGCACGAGCCAGTCGACCGCGTCGCCCGGACCGTCGATCGCGAGCTCCGAACCGTCGAACGTCAGCGGCACGACGCCGATGTACACGGGCTCGGCCAGCCGCCGGTTCAGCGCGGCCTCGAGCTCGCAGTTCGCGCGGCGCGCCGCGACGCTCGTGAAATCGACCTGTCGAAACCGGTGCGGCTTTTTCAGCTTGTAGACGAGGCGCTGCGACATGAACACGTAGGCGAAGTGCGTCTCCACCGTCTCGACCTCCGCCGGGCGATCCGGAAACGTCGACGGGCTGCGCAGAAAGGCGATCTTGCGCGCGAGCCCGACCGGCTCCACGGCAGCGGCGGCGGGTGGCTCGCGTCGGTCGCCGGAATCTGCGGGGGCCATCGGATGCGGTCTTCACGTGGCGGAGGCGAGTGATCATACTAATCGTCCGTGCACGCGGAATCGACGGCGCCGGGCGCCGCGATCGCCGGCACGCTGGCCGCGGCGTCCCCGCCGGCCGCGCCCGCTCTGCGGGGCGCACCCGTCGGACGCGCGCGGAGGCGCCACGCATTCCGAGACGGCGCGTCACATGCATTTCGGCGGCAGGAACAGGATCTTCGCCGACCGGCGCGAGGCCGGCCGGCAGCTCGCGGATCTGCTGACCCGTTCACCCCCGTCCGGCGCATCGATCGTGCTGGCGCTGCCCCGCGGCGGCGTGCCGGTCGGCTACGAGGTGGCGCGAGCGCTCGGCGCGGACCTCGACGTGCTGGTCGTGCGCAAGATAGGAACGCCCGGCAATCCGGAGCTCGCCGCCGGCGCGATCGCGAGCGGCGGCGTGACCGTTTACAACCCGGACGTGCTGGACATGCTCGGCCTCGGGGAGCAGGACCTCGACCGCGTGCGCGAGCGCGAGGTGGCGGAGCTCGCGCGGCGCGACGAGGTCTACCGCGGCACGCGCGCCGCGCCGGACGTGCGCGGCCGGACGGCCGTACTCGTCGACGACGGCATCGCGACGGGCGCGACGATGGACGCCGCCGTGCGCGCGGTGCGGCAGCTCGAGCCGGCCGCCGTGATCGTGGCGGTGCCGACGGCCGCGTCGGACGCCGTCGCGCGGTTGCGGAGGCTGGCGGACCAGGTCGTGTGCGTCGAGGTTCCGGAGCCGTACATCGGTGTCGGGGCGTGGTACGCATCGTTTCCGCAGCTGACGGACGAGGAGGTCGTGTCGGTGCTCGAGAAGGCGCAGCGGGAACGCGCGGGCCCCGGCTAGCCGCGGGCGAGGTGGGGCTTCCCGCCCGAAGGGCGCCTGCCTCTGCCGGTCAGCCGAAGGCGTTTGCGGCGCCGATACGCACGCCGCGGGCCTCGAGCGCGCGGCGCAGGTCCCGATCGCCGGACGGATCGACCGACCGCGTCAGATCCCAGATCACGGTCGTGTCGAAACCGGCCGCGATGGCGTCCTCCGCGCTCCAGCAGACGCAGTAGTCGCGCGCCAGCCCGCAGATGAACACTTCGCTCACGCCGCGCTCGCGCAGGTAGCCGGCGAGCCCCGTAGGCGGCCGCTCGCCGCGCTCGTCCCAGTTGTTCCGGAACGTGCTGTAGGAGTCGACGCGCGGATCGGTGCCCTTGCGGATCACCGCGTCCACCGAGCTCCACGGCATCTGCGGGTGCAGTGCCGCGCCGGGCGTGCCCTGTACACAGTGATCGGGCCACAGCACCTGCTCGCGACCGTAGAGCTCGATGCGGTCGAAGGGCGTCCGTCCGGGGTGGGACGAGGCGAACGAGACGTGACCTGCGGGATGCCAGTCCTGCGTCGCGATGACGTGGGCGAAGCGGCGCGCTTCGAGCAGTTGCCGCAACGGGGCGAGGATCACGTCGCCGTCGGCGACCGCGAGCGCACCGCCCGGGAGAAAGTCCGGCTGAATGTCGACGACGAGCAGCGCACTGCGTTCGCTCGGGCTCATGTCTCGACGATAGCCGTGCCGCGCGTGCTTGGCCAGCGGGCACGCGCATCGTCAGGAGCGTGACACCCGCACCGTCAGCTTTCGCGCACGACCAGCACGGCGCCGCGGCCGCGCAGCATCAGCTCCGCGACCAGCGCCGTCTGCGCGGCCTGCCGCGGCGTCAGCACGGTCAGCCTCGCGCGCCGCGCGTGGGCGAACGCGATCGCCTCGCCGCGCCCGGCGGGCAGGATCGTCAGCGCCTCGAGGCGCACCCGAGCCTCTCGCGCCGCGCGTTCGATGTCGCCCGGGAGCCGCGCGGCGCCGTGTCGCGCCGCCTCCGCCGGCGGCGATCCGGCCGTCGCGTCGTCCGCGGCGAGCAGCAGCACGCGCAGCGGCGAGCGTGTGCGGCGGGCGACCCCGAGCGCCGCGGACAGCGCCGCGCCGGTGGGCCCGGCGAGCGGCGCCTGCTCCGCGATGACCACGATCTCCGTCCGGAGGCGCCAGCCTTCGCCTGCAAACGCGATCCGGCGCAGCGGCGTCGCGGCCAGCTCGCGCAGCGCCGCTTCCGGCCATTCGCCGCGCCGATACCGGGCCCGCGCGGCCGCGTCGAGCAGCAGCGCGTCCGCCGTCAGCGCCGCGCGCTTGAGCTCCGCGAGCGGATCGCCGCGCACGACCTCGAACACGTGCCCGAGACCGAGCCGCGCGGCGTCGCGCTCGAACGCGCTCCGCAGCGCAGCCGTCTGCGCGCGCAGCTGCCGGTCGAGCCGGACCGGATCCAGCGGCCGCTCGAGACCGGACAGCGCGACCTCGCGGGCGAGCCCGGAGCGAGCGTGCGCCAGCAGCGATGCGTCTTCGACGCGCAGGCCGAGCAGCTCCGCCGGCGTCTGCTCGAGCAGGTGCAGGCACAGGTCGAGAGATTCGGACACGCCGGTGGCGGCGGTGAGCGCCACGAGCACGCGCCCTGCCGCGGGCGCGCTGTCGTCCCGCGACGGTCGGCGGCCCGCGTGGCCGAGCCGCCGGCCGGAGCGGCCGCGGGTCCCGTCACCGTTCATTTGCGCGGCTTTTTGCCCAGCTTGCGGGCCTTGACGAGCATCTGCTGGCCGACTTCCTCGCGCTTCTTCGCGAAATCCCGCAGCCGCTGCTCGACGCGATAGTTGACGCTGCCGCGCGGGAAACTGCCGCGCACGTTGCGCTCGCCCGCGGCGACGCCGGTCAGCAGCGAGACCGCGTCGTCCACGGTCGTGATCGGGTAGACGTGAAAGCGCTGCTGCCGCACGGCCTCGACGACATCTTCGCGCAGCATCAGGTGCTTGACGTTGTCGAGCGGGATCAGCACTCCCTGGTCGCCCGTCAGACCGGCGCGCGAGCAGGTATCGAAGAAGCCCTCGATCTTCTCGTTGACGCCGCCGATGACCTGCACCTGACCGTGCTGGTTGATCGATCCGGTCACCGCCAGCGACTGGCTGATCGGCACCTCGGCGAGCGACGACAGCAGCGCGCAGGTCTCCGCGACCGACGCGCTGTCGCCCTCGACGCCGCCGTAGCTCTGCTCGAAGACGAGACTCGCGGTTACCGATAACGGGCAATCGGTGGCATAGCGGGCGCCGAGGTAGGCGGTCAGGATCATGACGCCCTTCGAGTGGATCGCGCCGCCGAGCTCGATCTCGCGCTCGATATCGATGACCTGCCCGTCGCCGATGCGGACGTTCGCCGTGATCCTCGACGGCTGGCCGAAATGGAAGCTGCCGAGCCCGAGCACGGTCAGAGCGTTGACCTGGCCGATACGCGCGCCGGTCGTGTCGATCAGCAGGTCGCGCCGCTCGATCTCCTCCTGGAATTCGCTGCGCAGGCGGTCCACTCTGTGCGTCTGCGCGTCGATCGCCTGCTGCACGTGAGCGCGCTCGACGAGTTGCGCTCCGGCTTCGCCCGCTCGATAGCTCGCTTCGCTCAGCAGGTCGGCGATGTCGCGGATCTTCGTCGTCAGCTTCTCCGAATCGCCCATCAGGCGCGCGCCGTGCTCGATGACGCGCGCGACCGCCGGCGCGTTCAGCGGCAGCAGCCCCTTGCGGCGCGCCAGCGCCGCGATCAGCCGCCCGTACAGTGCCGTGTTTTCCGCGTTACGATCGATGCGGTTCTCGAAATCCGCGGCGACCTTGAACAGGTTCGGAAAATCGGTGTCCAGCTCGCTCAGCAGGTAATAGATCAGCCGCTCGCCGATCAGAATCACCTTGACGTCGAGCGGTATCGGCTGCGGCTCGAGCGACACCGTGCTGACCGGGCTCAACAGCTCCCCGGCCGACTCGATCCTGATCTCCTTCCCGAACAGCGTGCGTTTCAGCGCGTTCCAGGCGAACGGCTCGAGCAGCAGCCTGTCCGCGTCGAGGATCAGGTAGCCGCCGTTGGCGCGATGCAGCGCGCCCGGCCGGATCATCGTGAAGTTGGTCACCAGCGCGCCGAACTGCGCCATGTGCTCGACGCGGCCGAGCAGATTCCTGAGGCTCGGATTCTGCTCGTACACGACCGGCGGGGCGGCGTCCGCGTCGTGCACGGCGACGACGTTGACCTGGTAGCGGCCGAGCACCGGATGTGCCGCGACGGCGCCCGGCGGGGGCGGTACCGCCGACCCGTCGTCCGGCAGGAAGCGGCGCGCGTTCGCGAGCACGTCCTCGCGCACCTCGCCCAGGAAGGCCGACACCGCGGGAAGGTCGGCGTAGGCGCTCTTCAGCTGATCGATCAGGCGGCCGGCCGCGAGCTCGGTGACCTCGCGGTTCAGCGTCTTGATGCGGTCGCGCCGTTCCTTCTGCCACAGCGGCAGCGACTCGATGTGCTGGCGGAGCTTGTCGGACATTGCCGCGATCGAGTCCCTGAGCCGCTGCTGCTCGTCGGGCGCGAGGTGCTCGAAGTGCTCGTCGTCGAGCAGCTCGCCGTCGCGGATCGGCGCGACGGCGAAGCCGTGCGGCGTGCGGACCAGGCTCAGGCTCGAGCGTTTCGCCTCGTCCTGCAGCGACTCGACGGCCGCCATGTGACGGTCCTCGAGCTCCTGGTCGATCTCGGCGACGCTGTTGCGATAGCTCTCGCTTTCGAAGGCGGCGGGGATGGCCTCGAGCAGCTCCTCCGTCAGCCGCTCCATGTCGCGGCGCAGCGCCGCGCCGCGGCCGGCCGGGAGCGACAGCGCGATCGGTTTGCGCTCGTCGTCGAAGTTGTTGACGTAGCACCAGTCGGCGAGCGGCCGGTGGCGCATGCGCTCGCGCAGCAGCTCCTCGACGAGCGCGTGCCGATGCGAGCCGGAAGGGCCGAGGACGAACACGTTGAAGCCTTCATCCCCGATGCTCGCGCCGAACGTGAGCGCCGCGGCCGCCCGGGCCTGCCCGACGGCGATGGCGGGGTCCGCGAGCTCGGCGGTGCTGTCGAAGGCGAGCGCCGCGGGGTCGCAATGGCGGTACAGGGCTTGCGGGGGCAGGGGAGACGGCGCCGCGGCCAGCGGTTTTTTCTTCATTCGAGCCGGGGATACGCCTGCACGGGACATTCGATTCTACGCGATCCGCGGCCGCGCGGCCGGCTACCCGCCGCCGCGGAAGCCGTCTAAGCTGGGCCGATGGCCGAGCGCGAAGTCTTCCTGCGATTCCTCCAGAGCCGCCGCGTGGGCTATTTCTCGATGGAGGTGGCGCTGCAGCAGGGGATGAAGACCTACAGCGGCGGCCTCGGCGTGCTGGCGGGGGACACGCTGCGCTCCGCGGCGGACCTCGAGATACCGATGGTGGGCGTGACGCTGGTCAGCCGCCATGGGTACTTCCGCCAGAGCATCGACGCGAACGGCCGCCAGGTCGAGCAGGCCGACCCGTGGGAGCCGCGCGACTGGGCCGCGCCCCTTCCGGCCAAGATCTCCGTCCAGATCGAGGGGCGGGACGTCTGGGTGGCGGCATGGCTGCACGTGGTGACGGGCCTGACCGGCTTCGAGCAGCCGGTGATCCTGCTCGATACGGACCTTCCGGAGAACGGCGCCGAGGATCGGCAGATCACCCATTTCCTGTACGGGGGCGACGCGAGCTACCGGCTGAAGCAGGAGATCGTGCTCGGGATCGGCGGTGTCAGGATGCTGGACGCGCTCGGCTTCCCGGTCCACATGTACCACCTGAACGAGGGGCACTCGGCCCTGCTGACGCTCGAGCTGCTGCGTCGCCACAAGATGTCCGAGCGCTCGGTCCGCGAGGGCGAGCCGCTCTACGACGTTCCGGAGGTGAGGGCGCTTTGTCACTTCACGACGCACACGCCGGTCGAGGCGGGGACCGACAGGTTCCGATACGAGCTGGTCGATCGCGTGCTCGGGCCGATCGTCGATGCGCGCGTGCTGCGCCAGGTCGCCGGCGCGGCAGACCTGAACACGACGCGGCTCGCGTTGAACCTGTCGGAGTTCGTCAATGGCGTCGCCAAGCGTCATGCCGAGACGTCGCAGAAGATGTTCCCCGGCTTCAGCGTCAGCGCGATCACGAACGGCATCCATCCGACGACGTGGGCGAGCCCGCCGATCGCGAGGCTGTTCGACCGGTTTCTGCCCGGCTGGCAGATCGAGCCGGAGCTGCTGATGCGCGCCGACGTCGCCTTACCGGACGACGAGGTGTGGCAGTGCCACGCGGCCGCCAGGCAGACGCTGATCGCACGCGTCGGCGCCGACGCCGGGGTGGCGCTCGACCCGGACAAGCCGATACTCGGCTATGCGCGACGCATGACCCAGTACAAGCGGCCGGATCTGCTGTTCACCGATTTCGAGCGGCTGAAGACCATTGCCGGACGGCACCCGTTCCAGATCGTGCTCGCCGGCAAGGCGCATCCGCGCGACGAGGCCGGCAGACGGGCGATCGAGATGCTGCACGCGAGCGCCGGGGCGCTGCGCGGCACGATCGAGATCGTGTTCCTGCCGAACTACGACATCGAGCTCGCGAAAGTGCTGATCCCCGGCGTCGACGTCTGGCTCAATACGCCGCAGCCGCCGATGGAGGCCTCCGGCACGAGCGGCATGAAGGCGGCGCTGAACGCGGTGCCGAACCTGAGCGTGCTCGACGGCTGGTGGGCAGAGGGCCACATCGAGGGCGTCACGGGCTGGGCCATCGGTAACGGCGAGCCCGCCGACGGCGATGCCGCGTCTCTTTACGACAAGCTCGAGCACGTCGTGCTGCCGCTGTTCGAGCGGCGCGAGGCGTGGCTCGGCGTCATGAAGGGCGCCGTGTCCCGGAACGCGTCCCTGTTTCACAGCCACCGGATGATGCGCCGGTACGCGGCGGAAGCCTACCTGCGCTGAGCCGGAAAAGGGGTCAGGGCCCTTTCCCAAGGGAAAAGGGCCCTGACCCCTTTTCTGCGACGCGCAAGCCGGCCGGCCGCGGCTCACATCGGCGGATAGTCGGCGGCCGGCTTCGTTTCCTCCGGAATCGGCGCGATCATCGCTTCGGTCGTGATCATCAGGCCGGAGACCGAAGCGGCGTTCTGCAGCGCGACCCGCACGACCTTCGCCGGATCGATGATGCCCATGTCGACGAGGTCGCCGAAAGTCTCCGTCTGCGCGTTCCAGCCGTAGCTCGCTTCGCCGTTGCGCACGGCGCTGAGCACTTCCGACGCGTCCTCCCCGGCATTCTCGACGATGACGCGCAGCGGCTGCTCGAGCGCCTTCAGCACTATCTTGATGCCGGTGTCCTGATCGGCGTTGTCGCCCTTGATGCCCTTGTCGCGCAGGCGCTGCTGGATCCGGAGCAGCGCGACGCCGCCGCCGGGGACGACGCCTTCCTCGACGGCGGCGCGCGTCGCGTACATCGCGTCCTCCACCCGGTCCTTCTTCTCCTTCATCTCGATCTCCGTTGCCGCGCCGACCTTCAGCACGGCAACGCCGCCGGAGAGCTTCGCGACCCGCTCCTGCAGCTTCTCTCTGTCGTAGTCGGAGGTCGTGTCCTCGATGCGCTTCTTCAGCTGCTTGATGCGGCCCTCGATCGCCTGCGCCGAGCCTTTGCCCCCGATCAGCGTCGTCGTGTCCTTGTCGGACGTGATCTTCGTCGCGCTGCCGAGCTGATCGAGCGTCGCCTTCTCGAGCGTCAGCCCCGTGTCCTCCGAGATCACGGTGGCGCCGGTCACGATCGCGATGTCCTCGAGCATCTCCTTGCGCCGGTCGCCGAAGCCCGGCGCCTTGACGGCCAGCGCCTTGATCACGCCCCGCACGTGGTTCACGACGAGCGTCGCGAGCGCTTCGCCTTCGACGTCCTCGGCGATGACCACCAGAGGCCGCCCTGCCTTGGCCGTGCTTTCCAGCACCGGCAGCAGGTCGCGAATCGCCGAGACTTTCTTGTCGTACAGCAGAATCAGCGGATCGTCGAGCTCGGCCCGCAGCTCCTCCGGGTTGGTGACGAAGTAGGGGGACAGGTAGCCGCGGTCGAACTGCAGCCCCTCGACGATCTCCATCTCGTTGGCGAGCCCCGAGCCTTCCTCGACCGTCAGCACACCTTCGTGCCCGACCTTGTCCATGGCCTCGGCGATGATCGTGCCGATCGACTCGTCGCCGTTCGCCGAAACGGTGGCCACCTGCTGGATGGCTTTGGTCGTCTTGCAGGGCATCGAGAGGTTCGCCAGCTCCTCGACGGCCGCCTCGACGGTCTTGTCGATGCCGCGCTTCAGATCCATCGGATTCATGTCCGCGGCCACCGCCTTCAGCCCCTCCCTGAAGATCGCTTCGGCCAGCACGGTGGCGGTCGTCGTGCCGTCGCCCGCGACGTCCGACGTGTGGGAGGCGACTTCCTTGACCATCTGCGCGCCCATGTCCTCGAAGAGGTCCTCGAGCTGCACCTCCTTCGCGACGGAGACGCCGTCTTTCGTCATGGCGGGCGCGCCGTAGCTCTTATGGAGCAGCACGTTTCTGCCTTTCGGCCCGAGCGTCGCCTTGACGGCGCGCGCCAGCTTCGCCGCGCCCTCGGCCATCCTCTCCCGAGCCTCCGTTCCGAACAACAGCTGTTTACCAGGCATGATCCTTCTCCCGATGCCGCTTGCCGGCAAAGGCTGCGCCGCGGCCGGCCGCCGGCCTCTGCTATGATTTGCGACGGGGACGCCGCGCGCCGCACCGACGCATCAGATCGAGACTATCGCGCGCGCGGGCGGAATGGGGTACTGGAAATAACCGAAATCGATGGCCGTACGTAAAGTCCTGCGAATGGGGCATCCGACCCTCCGTCGGGCCGCCCGCCCGGTTTCGCCGTCGGAGCACGGCACCCCGTGGCTGCACGCGCTGGTCGACGACATGATCGACACCCTGCACGATTACGGCGGCATCGGCCTCGCCGCGCCGCAGGTCGGGGAATCGCTGCGCCTGGCGCTGATCGAGATCCAGGGCGACAGCCGTTACGGAGAGATCCCGTCCATGCCGCTGACGGCGTTCGTGAATCCGACCGTCGAGGTCGTCGACCCGGCCAGGGCGGGGTACTGGGAAGGCTGCCTGTCCGTGCCCGGCCTCCGGGGCTACGTCGAGCGGCCGCAGCACATCAGGGTCGACTACACGACGTTGTCCGGCCGCTCGGAGCGGCTCGAGCTGCGTGGCTTCCTCGCGACCGTGTTTCAGCACGAGTTCGACCACCTCGACGGCACGTTGTACATCGACCGCATTGAGGATCCGCGGCTGCTCGGCTTCGACGAGGAATTCGAACGTTATCTCGCGCCGCGGGACGCGGCGTGACGGGCGGGTCTGGAACGCGCTCGCGCGTGTGCGGGCGCCGTCGAGGCTGAGCGAGGATGGAAGAGTCGATCAACGTTTTCGGTGAGCCGCTCGAGACGTGCAGCGAGCAGCCGCTGACCGGCTTCTTTCGCGACGGCTGCTGCAACACGAGCGATCAGGACGTCGGCTCGCACACCGTGTGCGTGTCGGTGACGCGCGAGTTCCTCGAGTTCTCGCGCTTTCGCGGCAACGACCTGTCGACGCCGCGCCCGGAATTCGGCTTCGCGGGGCTCAAGCCCGGAGACCGCTGGTGTCTGTGCGCGGCGCGCTGGCTCGAGGCGCACGAGCAGGGCATGGCGCCGAAGGTGTATCTGAAGCGCACCCACCGCCGCGCGCTCGAGATCGTGCCGCTGAAGCTGTTGAAGGGCTTTGCGGCAGACCTGAACTGAGCCGGCCGCGGGGCGATGGCGCGCCCCCGCGGCCGGATTTCCATGTTCCGTTTTGGGGCCGGCGGTGCTGCCGGCTATGACCGGATGATTACCAGCGGTTACCGCCGTAACCGCCGCGGCCGCCGCCACCGCCGCCGCCGCC
>JAFGNC010000604.1 GCA_016927175.1 Gammaproteobacteria bacterium
ACAAGGCCTTCTTCGTCTGCCAGACCGGGAGCCGGCAACAGAACCGACAAGGCCAACGTCCGCAGGACCTACCTCAGGCTCAGGGCCAGCGTCAGTCGCAGGCCCCCGAGCGATGCACCAGCGATGAAGTCCTCGTCGTGCTGATGGAGGACGAAGGCGCCGGACCGGCCGATGTCGAGGGGCGCGTCGACGTGAACGCGGGGCAGATGCTGTCGATTCCCTCGGGCCGAGTGGAGCACGTCCAGACGGCAAACATGCAAGGCTTGGGGCTGACGGATGAGGCGCGCTCCCTCGCGCAACGCGAGCAGATATTCATCGTTGCCGATGGCGTGAACATCACGTCGCGGCAGCAGCAGGACCGGCAGAATCAGCAGGCGCGGCAAGGCCAGGAGAGCCAGCAGACGCCGCAGAGTCGACAAAATCAGCCGAACCAGGCGCAACAGCGTCAGCAGGACCGGGGCGGACAGGCAGGCGCCGAGATCGTGAGCCTCGAGAACTGGGACTACGAGACGCTGTACCGGACGGGCTGGTCCGCCGAAGAGCTGATGAATGCCGACGTGATCGGCGAGAACGGCGAAGACATCGGAAGTGTCGAAAACCTGATTATCGACGAGCAAGGCCAAATCGCAGCGCTGATCGCGCAGGTCGGCGGCTTCATTGACATCGGCGACACGCACATCGCCGTGCCGTGGAACGAGGTCGACGTCAGGAATGCGGACGAGGTGCAGATTCCGGTCAGGGAGGACAATATCGACAACTACACGGGGATCAACGACGACTACTTCACGCAAGTCGACGTCGGTGACTTACAGCGCGTCGATGACGACGTCGTGTCGAGCACCGGGTTCTGGAAGGCCAGCGAGCTGCTCGATGATGATGTCGTGCTACAGGATGGCGATCGGTACGGCTATGTAACCGACCTGATCTTCAACGAGCAGGGCAATCTAGAATCCGTCGTCATCAACTCCGCGAATCCGAGCTTCGGCTACGGCTACTACGCTTATCCGTGGTATGGCCCCGGGTTCGGTGCGTGGGATCCCGGTCTCGGCTACTACACGTTGCCGTATGGGGCGACCGAAATCGGCGAGATGACGGCGTTCGACTACGACATTCTCGACCAGCGCGGGCTGTATTGACACGGCCCGCCACGGCGGCCGCGCGTCGCGGCGTGTGCACCCGACGCGCGGCCGCGCTCGCCTGCCCGGCGAGGCGATCCGGCTGCCTTTCTCGCTCTGGCATGCAACTTGCTGAACCCTGCAAGTCACTGAAGCAACGAGGGATGAAGAGATGCACGACCAGCACGAGCAGCGGCACTGCGGCAGACGTCTCACGGCGGGCCCGGTGGCCGCGGCCTCCGTCGCAGTCTTCGCCCTACCCGCAATCGTCACGGGCCAGGAAGACGTGCCAGAGCAGCCGCACCAATATCCGGACGATACCTTCATCACGATCAACGGCACGGTCGAATCCGTGCGGCCGGGTGCCTTCGTGCTCGACTACGGCGACGGCGAACTCACGATCGAGATCGACGAAGCGGGTTCCGGCTCCGAGTCGCAGGTCCTCGAGCGACGAGACCGCGTGAGCGTCTACGGCATTATCGATGACGGGCTTTTCGACCGGCGCACGCTCGAGGCGGGTGGCGTCTATGTGGAGAGACTGGATGAGACGATCTACGTCAGCTCGGTGGACGAGGAAGACGGGCGCGGCCGGGGCGTGCTCGAGCTGCCCAGAGGGACGGATCCACGGGCCGTCGTCGTCACGGGCAGAGTGACGGATGTCGACGAGAACGAAGAGACGTTCACGCTCGCGACCGGCTCGAGAAGCCTCGACGTGAAGCTGGACCCGACGCCGTTGATTCCGCTCGACGACGAGGATCCAGGCACCCCGACCGTCGAAATCGGGGATGTCGTCAGCGTTACGGGCCGGATGGACGAGGACTTTTTCGACGGCTTCGAGATGCTCGCCGATAGGATCACGCGTCCGACGGAATGAAACGGAGCGCTGCGCCATTGTTGCACCAGCGCTCATGCGTCGGAGGAGGGCCGTCGTCGAACACGTGCCCGTGATGCCCTCCGCAGCGCACGCAGTGGTACTCCGTCCGCGGAACGAGCCATACGAAATCGAGCTTCGTCTCGAACACGTCGGGTATGGTCGTGAAGAAGCTGGGCCAGCCTGTCCCGCTGTCGAACTTCATCTGTGAAGTGAACAGAGGCAGGTCGCAGCCGGCGCAGACATACAGCCCCCGCCGCTTCTCGCCGTTCAAGACGCTGCTACCCGCCCGCTCGGTGTGCGCCTCCCTCAGCACTCGGAACGGAAGCGGCTCCAGCACTTCCTGCCAGGCCTCCCGCGAACGCGCCAACTCCTGACCAGGACGAGGGAACTCGGCGCCATCCGGAGCAAAATCGCGCCAGCCGGTCCTGATCTCCTGCAGAGACGCCGCGAATGCGCGGCCGCCGGCAAGTAGCCCCGAGAAAGCCGATGCAATAACGGTGACGAACGCTCTCCTGTTCATGCTCTTTCAGACTGCAACGAGCGCGTCAGGTTCAACGAAGCGCGCGACGCGACCATTGCAGCAGCCCAGGTTCGTGAAAGTCGATCCAAAATGCGCGTCCGGCAACGGGAGGACTGCAGCTGAAACGCGTCACGACAGGCGCTACGGGCTCTACTTTGCGCTACGCGGCGCGGCGCGGCGCGACGCCCAAATTCAAGAACATTTCGGCACGCGTCTGTCACAGGAATGAATGTTGCACCCAGGCGCTTCGCGTAAAGCGACGGTCCATTCAGTGACAGGAGGAAATCATGAACAAGACAATCTTTTTTCTTTGTGCTTCATTCACGGCAGGCGGACTCGCGCTCGCACAATCGTCGTTCACGGAACTCGACGAGAACGGAGACGGACAGGTCTCCAAGGACGAGTACTACGGCAGCATCAGCGATGCGGGCGTCTATTCGGACTGGGACGTCAACTCGAACGGATTCGTCGACGAGAACGAGTTCGACGCCATCGGCGAGATCGGCATCGACGAAGATTACGAGGCGTGGGATGCCGACCGGAACAGCTATCTCGACGCCGGCGAGGTCTACGACGGGATCTACGACTACTACGACCGCGACGAGAACGGGCACTGGGACGGCAACGAGTGGGACGACGCGGGAGACACCGGCTTCTGGGACGTCTGATGAAGCGGAACGAAAGTCTCGACCTCATCAGCTTGGCGGAGGAGACGAACCATGCTCGCGCGTATGACCGATCGAGAGTCTTGCGCAGCGATGGCCGTGCTCATAGCGCTTGGCTGGGCTTCTGCTGATGCGGAACCGACCATGGAGAGCTGGGCCAAGATGCGCGGCGAGGTAGTGAAAGCGGAAGAACTGCTCGGAGCGGACGTTACCAACGGTTTCAACCCGCTCGGCAGCGTCACCGATCTCGTTCTGACTGCCGATGGACGACAGGTCCAATACGTCCTGTATGAAGCACCCTACCCGTACAGTGTCTTTGGCGCAGAAGACGGCTTTGCATCCTACGACAACATGGAAGTGGAAGGCGGGGGTGCGAGCTTCGACGTCGTCTTGCGGCTCGAGGAGGAGGCAGCCGCGCAGGCCCCTGAAGCACTGCGTGTAACGCGCGATCAGGCCGAGCAGCGGCTGGTGTCCCGACTGATCGGCGAACCGATGCGCTTCTCGGGCAACGCGGAGCGCGAGATCGAGGACATCCTCATCGATCGGGACACCGGAGCCGTTACCCATTTCGTCGTCGAGACGGAAGAGAATTCGGTTTTCCGTGCGCAACGCCGTACCGTACCCGCCGACAGCGTCATGATCGACGAAACAGGCACTGTCGTGGCGTCGATGCAGTTGGCCGAGCTCGATAACATCCAGGACTACGAGCCCGCGCTGCTATAGCGGGTTGATGCCCCATGACTCCGGCTCCCCCACTGGCGCGGGGGGAGCCGGAGCTCTGGCAGAATTTGATGCGGGCGCTGCGCTCATGTTCCGCGCGCGCGCCGCCCAGCTTCAAAGCAGCTCCGAATCGAAATCCTGCATGTCTTCGAGCGCTTCCAGGGAAATCGCAACCGCGAGCTCGCCGCCATCGCCGATACTGACCTGATCGGCCGGCACGGCGCGCCGTTCCGACCTGAAGATCGCTTCCGGGTCGATCTCGATGACGTAATGCGTGACTGCGCCCGTGCGCCGGTCAACGAGCAGATTGTGCACTTCGACAGCGGCGCCGTCTCCAAACCGGATCTGCTGATCGAGCACGCGCGAGGCGAGGCGCTTGTCGAGCTCGTCCACGGAAATTTCGAGGTCCTCCGGCAACCGCGCCGACTCCTCCGGGTCGAAGCGGACTTCGACGTCGAGCCCCAGGCCGCGCTCGAAAACGACGTCTTCGAACGCGACGAAACCGTCATTCCCGCCCCAGAGACTGGTCGGATAAGGCACTTTGAACAAGATGAACTCAACGTTCTTCGCATCCGGCGTCAGCACCAGATCTGTGACCGTCCCCATCGGGGTGACGCCATTGCTGACGTCGCTACCGATCAGCTGCTTCACCTTCAACACTTCTCGTTGCATCGTGGACCAGCTTTCGAAATCGGCCTCCGGCCGCGCCGAGCCCGTGAACGAGAACCCTGCTACGAGCGCCACTGCGCCGGCAGCCGTCGTGATGAATGGTCGCGATGCGCGCATCGCCTCCTCCGTTGTCTCGATCGCCTTCGGGACTCAGCGGACTGCAAAGCCTGTGCCACGTGACTCATCCGTCGAATCCGAGGCACGACTCATCAGGAGTCATTGTGAGGCCGGCCCTCGCTTGACCAGCGGCATCAGATGCAGCATGTAATCCGCCTTGCCGATCGCCACGCCTGCCATTCTCAGGATGTCGTACGCCGTAACCAGATGGAAGTAGAAGTTCGGAAGCAGGAACTCGTGCACGTAGTCCTCTCCCGACATTTCGGCATAGATGTCGGGCCCCAGATCGACGCGCGTGGTCGTGGCCAGTCGGGCATCGTCCGCCGAGGATGACAGCAGCTGCTCCTTCGTACGCTCGATGTACGCATGCGCCTGCTGGATGGTCTCTACGGCCGGATCCAGATTGGCGGCCGGGCGTTTCTGGCTCCATAGAACGAAATTGCGCGGCTGATTACAGGTGAAGGCAATCTGTGTTCCGAAGGGAGCCATGTCCGGCGCGAGCCGGAGCTGCAGGAACGATGCGCTCCCCGCGAAAGTCTCTTCCGCTCGCCGCAGCAAGTGCGCCAGAGTGTCGAGACGGGTGTCGAACACGCATTGAATCGACTCGATCCTCGAGTTGCTCATTGAGTTTCCGGTCCTCGTATAGCGCGAATTAAACGGGCCTGGAGCGTAACCGATCGGGGTTCGCGCCGCTCGGCAGCATGTGCACTCCGTTGAGGTACAGGATTGCGCAAATGACCAGAAACGCGCTTTGGGCGAGCGGCTCCCATCGCTGCAGATCGAACGCCGCGAGCGCGAAGTTCAGCGACAGGAACGCAACGGCGGCAAGGCAGGAGTAGATGCAGACTTTGACCGTCACCTCCATCTTGTGCATGCGGTCCGCATGGGTTTGAAGCGGATTGACCTTCCTGCCGTACAAAATCGAGTAAACGCCGGCCGCGGTCACGGCGTAGAGCACCGTGACGACGCCGACATTGAAGTACCCCTTGAATCCGGGGAAGGGATCCCGCTGAAGGTAGGCGACGAACGCGACGAACAGGGGATAGCACAGCAGCGTCACGACGACGACGAAGGGAGAGACGAAGTCGAACAGGCGACGGCGCTCGAGAACGGCTGTTCGCGTCTCCTCGCGAAACAGGCTCCTAAGCCGCTTGTTGGTCCGTTCCGCGATCCACATGAAGAGCAGGACCGGAATCAGCTGCAGCATGAAGAACAGGCCCACGAGCGTTTCCACCGGACCGTCGGTCCAGTCCGGCCGCTGCATGTAGCTGAAAAACCAGCCCAGCAGCACCGCGCCGACCAGGGCAATGGCTCCATTCAGCAGTCGATAAAGCTTCAGCTGGCGCTCGATACGGCCCGACCCGCCGGGATACAGCTCGGCGAGCTTCTCTGCGGGATGACGTGCCAATTGTGCACGGACGCAGCCGATGAGCTTCGCCGGATGGAGCACGGTCAACACGGCGATCTGCGCCGTGAACATCGCGAGGAACGCATAGACCTCGAACATGGTAGTCACCTCATCGTGAGTGCGGGTTACGGTTGATGGCGGCGGCAAACGCGTTGCGGAGCTCCGAATCGGTCACGCCGGCTTCGCGCAGCTCGGCAATCACGTCGCCGAGTTTTCGCGCCGTCCATTCCTGCAGGTCGAACTTGCAGCTCGCCTTCGCCCTGGGATGGACGTACGTGCCGCGATAACCCTTGGCTTCGATGACGGAATCGCGCTCGAGCAGCTTGTAGGCCTTGGCGACCGTCTTGCTGTTCAGCTCGAGATCATTGGCCAGCTGACGGATCGACGGCAGAGCGTCGCCCGGTTTCAGGACGCCGGCCGTGACGGCCGCTTTGATCTGCTCGATCAGCTGCTCGAATTGCGGTGTCGGGCTGTCGATGTCGATGCTGATTTCCATCACGGAGACCGAAGCACATGTACCATTTGTGCCCATGGTACATGTGGCGCGCCTGCCCTGCAAGCCGCCTGCAGCCGACCCCGCTCAGCTCGGCTTGGAGGGGGGGCTCTCGACGAAGGTCCTGAGCCGCCCGATCGCTTCGTCCCATTGCGCCGAGATGATGTCGAGATAGCGGCGCACCTCGGCGAGACGCCGAGGCTCCAGCTCCCAGACCGTCTCGCGGCCGACTCGCTCGCCGCGAACGAGGCCTGCCTCTGACAGCGCGTGCAGGTGCTTCGTCACGGCCTGGCGCGTGACGCGCGAGCCTTCTGTCAGCCGCACGATGGATTGCGGGCCCGACCGGCACAGGCGAGTGACGATCCGCAGCCGCGTCTCGTCGCCGAGCGCCGCGAAGATCGAGGCGGCCTCGGCGACCTTTCGATCGACCCGCGAGCTTCGCGGGCTAGCCATCGCGCCCGGGCTGCTCCGTCGTCACGTATTTCTCGATCAGGCGGCTCTGAATTTCCCAGCCCTGCTCGTTGGACGCAAAAGCCTGCGCACGCTTCTCGAGCGGCACGGCATCGAAGCCGGACTCGGTGATCGTCAGCATGGTTCCTTCGGCCGCTTCCTCGAGGTCGAAAGTCACGAGCGTCATCGGCTCCTGCATCGGATCGCGATCGGCCTCGAGCTCGTAAGGGTGCCATCGAAAGGAGAGAAGACCCATGGGCTCGATGCGCTCGACGAGGATGACGAACTCCACGCCGGCGTAGGCTTCCTGGGATTTCGCGACCTCCGCGTCCATTTTCGTCGGCACCATCCTGCCCTTCAGCACTTCTCCCGCGACGAACTCGCCCTCGAACTCGACGCCGAACCACGTGCCGAATTGCCGCGCGTCGCTGATCGCCCGCCAGACACGCTCGCGGCTCGCCTTGAGCAGCACCCTCTTCTCGATTCGATCGGTGGTTTCGTTCATTAGCAACCTCCTGGTTGCCAGTTAGACTAGCGCGTCCGGCACTCATAGGCAACCCTACGGTTGCTTTTTGAAAAGCATCGTATTTGCGGTGGCTGGACTTGCGATGCCGGTGCCGCCTCCCGTGGTCAGGAGAGAACCGGAAAGGGCCAGCGACCGGCGCTACGCCTCGCTCAGGAACGAAGCCAGCGTCAGCGCACCCGGCGCGCCGTTGCTGCCGTCCGGATCCGCGACGTCGTCCGACTGCGGCAGCACGCTCGTATCGGTCGGCCCGTGCCACAGCGGCGCGACCTTGCCGAGCCCGCCCTGCCGCAGCAGATCCGCGATCAGGTCGAATGCCGCGGCCGGCCGCTGCAGCCGCAGAAAGTCCGGCACGGGCAACCCGTCCGCATCCGTCGGCGCAATGCCCAGCTTCGCCGCCATCAGCAGCTGGCGCTGTGCGCGCACCTTGCGGCTGTAGCCGTCGGCGATGTCGCGGTCGAAGGACGCGATCGCGGCGCTGCCGTCGAACGTCATGCCGCGCCGGCGGAAATGCGTCGCGCCGGTCAGCGACCACACGTCGTCCACGATGACCGTCGTGCTTCGCAGCGCGACGAAGCGGCCCGGGAATCCGCGCGGATGGAACGCGACGACGCGGCCGGGACCCGCGGCGTTCAGCATGTCGTACGCTTCCTTGCGCTGCGCCATGGCGCGGCGGGCGAACGGCGCCGGCGCGAAATCGGTCTCGCGCGGCGTGCAGATCACGACCTTCAGATTCGGCTGCGAGGCGAGCCGCGCGGCGAGCCGCTCGACGAGGTCGATCTCGTGCGCGGCCGGAGAACCGCCCGGCCGCGCCGTGCGCGCGAAGCCGGCCGTCTCGATGTAGACGAGCTCCTCGGCTTCGCCGACCGCGCGGGCCAGCGACCACAGCGCATCGCGCGCGCCGTGCTTCGAAAGAAAATACTCGCGCCGCACCTCGTTGATCAGGCGATCCTCGTTGCCGATCGTGATCGAGCCCGACGGCGACGGGATGCCGAGCGCCGCCGCGATCGCGTCGATCAGCTGATCGAGCGTGACGGGCGTGTCGGATGCGAGCGGCGTCGTGTCCGGCAGCAGCGAAAGCTCCGGCGTCTCGGCGACGGCGGCGACGGTCTCGAGCAGCACGCCCGACGACGTGCCCCCCGGCGGCGGCGTATCGCCCGGCTCGGGCGGATTCATGTTGTCGCCGCCGCTCATGACGATCCAGCCGGGCGACGTCGACGTCGACGGACCGCCCGGCAGCGGCAGAATCGGCTGCACGCGGCGGACCGCATGCCGCGCGAGGTCGTAGCCGAGCGCGCCGTTCACGCGCACGCCGCCCGAGTGCGTATCGGGCCCCGCGGGGTTGCCGGGGTTGCCGTCGCGGTGCGCGGCGGACGGCGTCTCGCGCGACCAGCGCGCGCCGGTCAGGAGCCCGTCCCACATGAGGCCGTCGTCGAGCGCGCCGGCGTCCTCGAGGCCGGTCACGACGATGGTCTCGTGCCGCCCCATCGTCGCGTGCCGCGGCCCCTGCCGCGGCTCCGTCTCCGAGCCGAGCGCGCGCACGATTTCGATCGGGTCGCTCAGGCCCCCGGCGGGCGACGTCGTGCGCGTCATGCCGAAAAGCGGCGCGGGCGCGATGCTCTTGACGGAGTCCGGCACCGCCGCCATCGGGTCGGCGCCCGCGAAAGGATCCGCGGGCGCCGCGGCGGGCCCCGTGTCGATCGCGAGGCTGCGCGCGCCGTAAAGCCGCCGGCTGCCGCTGCGCGGCGTGACGACCAGGTCGAAAACCAGCGTGGCCGGCGAGGGCTTCGGGTCGCCGGGCGCGAGGTTCAGAGGATTGCGCACCAGGATCCGTGTCGGGCTGCCCGCGCTCGCGATCGCCGCGCCGCCGTCGCCGCGCAGGAACGACGGCGCCTCGCCGATCGACTCGATCAGCCGAAAGCTCTGCGAGTAGACGCGCACGGCCGCGCCGTCCGGCACCGTGTCCGCCGGCAGCTCGAGCACGACGTCGTTGTCGGCCGTCCAGGTCGCCGTGGCGCCGGCCACCGGCGACGGCGTTCCGGCCGCGAAGCCGGCGCCGGTGTCGGGCGCCGGGAACGCGGGCCAGTGCGCGGCAGCCCCCGGCGCCGGCGGCAGCGCGACGCCGGCGTCGATGACGGGGGACACGGCGAACAGCAGATTCGAGCCCGTCGCGCCGAACAGCCGATCGAGCACCTGACTCGCGTGCGCGAGCAGGTCAGGTCCGTCCACCGGATAGTCCACCGTGACGTCGTCGCGCACCTGGGGCTTGAGGTCCGCCGGCATGTCGCCGTCCTCGGCCGGTATGCCGCGCACCTCCGACGTCGTCCGATTGCCGCGCAGATGCCAGTCGAGATCGACCGCGAACGCGCGAAAGAACTGCCGCGGCAGCGTGACGCCGCCCGGCAGCGCCGGCTGCGCCAGCGGACCCGCGCCCATGACGCCGCCCGTGGCCCAGCCGATGCGCAGCCGCGTCGCGGCGTTCGTGCCCGTGCCGGCCAATGTCTCGCCCGCGGCGAGCGGCACGAGCCCCGAGCCGTCCGGCGCGCCGGCCGCGCTGTCGCCGGCATCGCGCTTCTCGACACCGGGCCCGCCCGCCACGGCGGCGAACGCGCGGCCGTGCAGATCCGTCACGTGCGCCAGGACGCCGCTCGCAAGGCCCGCGATCGTCGCGACGCCGCCGGCGCCGGCGGTGCCCGTGCCGCCGTCGGTGAAATCGAGCGCCGGGAACGCCGCGATCAGGTCGGCGAACAGCGCCGCGACCGCGATCGGGTCGATGACGAGCCCGCGGTTGTCGTGAAAGCTCATCGGCTCGGTGCGCGGCAGCGTCTCACCGGGCTCGTAGGTCTGCGGCGACCGATCGGGCGCCGGCACCGCGCCGGCGAATACCAGCGTCTCCGGCACGAGGCGGTGGTGCGGCTGGCCGGCCGGCGCGTAACGGGCGCTGAACAGGCTCTCGAGCCGCGCGACGGCCTGAGGATGCAGGCGATACGCCGCGACCGGCCCCGTGATCGGCGCGCCGGTGACGTCGCGGAACTCGGCGCCGTCATCGAGATATTCCAGGATGCCGCGATACGGCGCCCGGGCGTTGCCCGACGGCGTCAGCCGCAGCGTCGCGGCGTCGAACGACGGCGTCGCGCTGCCCCACGTCGGCGACAGCCGCACCGTCGTCAGCCCGAGCGCGTCGAGACCCGAGTCCTGGAAGGCCTGCGCGGCGGCCGCGGGCGTCAGCGTGTAAACGTCGACCATGTTCGAGCTCCGTTACCCGCGCGCTGTAGCGCTGACCGTGCGGCCGTCGGGCGTGATGACGTCGACGGCGATCGAGCGGATCGGCTCGCGCGCGACGACGGTGATCGAGACCTTGTCCCCGAGCCGCTGCCGGCCGATCGAATACGTCTCGCTGCTCGGCTCTGTCGGGACGTCCGCGAGCGGGCTGAAGTAGACAAGGTCGTCCCCTTCGCGGCGGAACTGCGAGCGCGGGCGCGGGAGACCGAGGTCCGGAACCGGGCCCGGCCGCGGCCGGAACGGCGTCGGAATGCGGGGCTCGAACGGCCGGGGTATCGGCCCGGGTATGGGCCGCGGGATCGGCCTCGGCGTCGGCCGCGGCATCGGAATCACCGGCCCCGGCACGCCCGTGGCCGGCGTCAGCGTGACCCGCAGCCGATACGGCTCCCCGCCGAAAGTCCCGTCCGGCGCGACGACGGTGAACGTATAGAACGTGCCGCGGCCCGAGATCGAGAACGACTCGATCGGCGACAGCTCCGGCAGCGGCAGAATGGGCCCCGGCTCGATGCGGTAGTTCCGCTCGCTGCTGCGGCCGAGCGGATCGGTCAGCCGCACCGTGACGCTCGCCGCCTGCGCCGCATCCGCGCGCCGCACCAGCAGGCGATAGTTGCGGCCCGTGCCGTCCGGCACGCGCCATGCGCCCGAGCCCGATACCGGAGCGGCTTCGGCGGCTTCGTGCAGCGGCACGCTGTCGCGCAGCAGCGGCGCCGCGGCGCCGGGCACCGTGACCTCGACCGTCAGCGTGTGCGGCCCGACAGGCGTCGGCGGCACGGGCGCGTCGGCGCTGAAGTCGAACAGCACGTCGCCTTCGCCGCCGCCGGGCCACGACGGCACGAGCGGGCTCAACGGCGGCGGACCCGCCGGCGGGATCAGCACCGGCGAGGCCGGCGACGGCCGCGAACGGCCGCGCCGGACGCCGCGCGGCGGATCGTCCTCCGACCACGCGACGGCTCGATACCAGACGTAGTTCCAGGAGCCCGACGGCGCGTCGGTGCCGCGGACCTGCGCGATCCAGTCGTCCGGCGCCGTGCCCTCCCCGGCCACCGTCCACGGGCCGGTCGTAGCCGTCACGGTCGCGACGGCCGGTCCCATGCTGTCGAGCCGGCGCGCCGCGTCCGCGACGCGCGTCCGGTAGACGTCGATCCGTTTCGGCCGCGCGCCGGCCGTGCCGCGCGTGCCGATCCGAAGCTGCGCGGCGAAGCCGCCGCCGCTCTCGACGCGGGCGAGCTCGAGCATCGGCGGTGCGGGCTCGGCGATTTTCGGCGCGACGTACGCGATCAGCGACTCGTCCGCGTTCGGGCCGGACGGCCACGGGCCTTCCGCGCCGCCGGCGCTGAGCGGAATCACGACGTACAGATGAATGACCTGCGAGCCGCGCGGCAGCGTCACGTCGAGGCTCGCGCCCGTCAGCAGCTCGCGGTTCACGCGCGTGAAATCGTTGCGGTCCGGGTTGCTCGTGAACGCGGCCTTCAGCGCGCCGAGCCGCGTGCTGAGCGGCGTACCGGGCGCAGCCGCCGGCAGAGCGCGGCTGCTCAGCATCTTGGTCTCGTTGCTCTCATACAGGATATAGCCCTGCGCGCCCGGCACGGCCTGCCATGCGATGCGCGCATGGCACTGCCCGCTCGCGTCCGGCAGGCTCGCGAGCTGCACGATGTCGAGCACCTCGGTCGGGCGCGAGCGCGGGTCGGACGCGTACGCGACTCTCGGCACCGGCGTCCAGGCCCCGGTACGCCCCGGCGCGATCACCTCCTTGAGGCGCGCCTGCAGCGCGAGCCCGACGTGCGGCGTCGAAGCATAGTCGAGACTGAAGCCGGGGATCGTCAACCGATAACGGCGGCTCTGCGATTGCTGCGCCGCGCCCGGCGTCACTTCCGCGCCGCCCTGGGGGTCGAGGCACATCACGCTGCCGCCGGCGAGCGCCGGAACGTCGCCGGTGAACGTCATCGTCGCCGCCACGGCGGGGCCGCCGAGCGTCTTCTGCAGGCCGCTCGGGAAGCCCGCCGGCGGAGACTGATGGCGCGTCGCCGCCGCGAACAGCCGCCCGCGCAGGTCGATCTGTCGGACCGAGCGCACGCGCCAGTCGACGACGATCTCGAGCGTCAGCTCCGCCGGGCAGACGGTGCCGCTGCCGGTGTCGGCCGGCCGCAGCTCGGCGTCGGCGATCTGCACGAGGTCCGGCTCCGGCTGCGTCGACGCGAATGCGTGCGTCGCCCACGGGCTCCAGACGCCGAAGATGTTCTGCGTCGCCGCGCCGTAGCGGGCGTTGACGTTGCCGGGATCGTTCGGGATCGGGTAGCCGCTGTCCGTCGCGCTCTGGCGCACGCGCTCGGGGTCGTCCGGGTTCGTCGTGTTGCCGATCGGCATGTGGCCGCGGCCGCAGGGGCGGCGCTCGAGCAGCGGCGCGGCCGGCCCCGCGACCGCCGCGTCGTGCCGCGCCGCGACGAAGCTCGCGACGGAGCTGATGTTGTCGAGCGGCAGGCGCTCCCAGCTGAGGCGCACCGACGCGCGCCACGGCCGATCCGGCGCTTCCGGCTGATGGTGCGCCAGGAAGTCGAGCGCGAGGTCCCCCGGCGCCGGCGGCGGCACGACCTTGCGAGGCCGCGGAATCAACGCCGCGTACTCCTGCGGCTCCGAGCGGCCGTCGAGCCCGCGGGCCCACAGCCCCGTCACCATGTAGTCCCAGTCGCTGACATTCGGATCGTTGAACAGCGCGCGGTCGCCGAAATGCACGGCCGGCAGATCCTGGTACGGATAACCCGTGCCGAAGCCGAGCGCGACCGCCTGCAGCGGGTCCGTCGAGACGACGAGCTGCAGCAGCGCAACGGGCGAGACGACTGCCTTGCCGTCGTCGGCGGACAGCCGGTCGCCGCCGGGGTTCTCGGGCGGGTGAATCGTGTAGTCGCGCGTGAACGCGGCCTGCTCCGACGGCGCCTTGCGCATCGCTTCGTGCAGCACCGGCAGCACGTCCGCCTCGGCATCCTTGATCAGCTGCTCAGCGGACGGCAGCTCCCACGCCGGCGCCTGCTCGCCGGTCGGGAAGTGCGGCCGCCAGCCGTAGGGATTCACGCCGCGCTGATAACGCTGCGCGGCCGCCGTCGCCGCGTCCACCTCCGCGCCGACGAGCCCCTGCCTGATGCCGTGCCGCTGCGGCGCGAGATCCGCCCAGTCCGTCTCGTCGACCGGCAGCCCGACCGTCTCGATGAGCTGCCATTCCCCGACCGCATCCGCTTTCGACAGCGGCAGGCCGCGCAGGCCGAGCGCGGCGCTCGTGTTGATCAGCAACAGACCGGTGATCTGCGGCGCCTGAAACGTGAACGTGCGCTGGCCGTTCGCCGGCAGGTCGAAGCGGTGCACGCCGAGCATGCTTTCGAGCCCGATGCCGCCCGCGAGCGGAACGACCAGAACCGTCCTCGGCGTCGCATCCGCGCGCACTTCCGCCGTGACCGAGAAGTACGGCTCGCTGAACTGGACGACGTGCCCGATCGGCGGCAGCGCGAACGTGGTTGCGGAGATCGTGGTCTCCTGCCCGAGCGGCACCGCCGGCCGGCGCCAGACCTTGAACGGCTCCGACGGCAGACCGATCGCCGGGTTCAGCTGCCAGCGCAGGAATACCGCGAGCGGCTTACGGCCGAAGTCGACGCTCGTGACGTTCGGGGCGCTGCTGCCCGGCGCGCGCCCGCCGGCCTCGTGCCCTGCCGCGATCGACGCGAGCGTCATCAGCGCGCCCTGCCCGCGAAAAAGTGTCTGATCGAAAATACGTCCCGCCATGCTCGGCTCCGACCCTTCCTATTCTTTTTCTATTCTTCTTCCCACGGCGCGCGCATCAGCGTGTCGGACACGATGCGATAGCGGCTCGGCGTCGCGCCCGGCCCGTCCAGGAACGGCGCATCGAACACCTGCCGGACCAGCTCGAGGTGCAGCACGCTGCCGCGCGCTCCGTCCGCGAACGTGACGAGCGCGCGCTGGCGCCCCGGCGCGAACAGCACGCGATCGACGATGCCGTCACCGCTCGCGCCCTCCTCGAGCGTCAGCCACGTCTGCTCGGTCAGCGCCCAGCGCGTGACCGGCTGCGGGTCGTCGCTCGTGACCTCTTCCGGCAGCGCGCGCGTGCGGTGCATCGGCTCGGACGCGTCGACCAGCACGGCCGCCGGCTGCGGCGTATCGCCGGGATTCGCCTGCTGCCAGAAAACGACGACGCGCGGCGAGCCCGGCACCGGCATCGGCTCGAGGCCGGCGTCGATCAGCGCCTCGTCGAACTCGGCGCCTTCGGGGTCCCGCGACGCGAAACGCGGATCGGCCGCGATCGCCTGCAGCACGCCCGGCTCGACGGCGCGATGCTCCGTCTGCGTGCCGACGAAGTCCTCTACGAACGACTCGAGCGACACGAACGCGCCGGTCGAGAACGACCGGCGCAGCACGCGCTCGCCGACCGCCGTCGGCGCCGCGCCGATCTCGACCGACTCGATGTCGAGGATGTAGTCGGTATAAGG